>NZ_WTKZ01000062.1:0-6941 GCF_011378805.1 Pseudoalteromonas sp. Z9A6 | reverse complement strand
CTAACTAACTAACTAACTAACTAACTAACTAACTAACTAACTAACTAACAATATCCCACGCACTTGTACCCGATGCAGAAAGATTACTGGTGTTATTACGTAATACTTTATTGCCTACATTAGCTGATGACTCAGGTCGGCTTACTAAATACCCCTGAACAGAGCTCACCCCCATTTTTTTAACAAGCTCAAACTGCCCTATTTCTTCAACGCCTTCAGCTACAATTTTAAGGCCCAGCTTCTGTCCAAGTTCACTAATTGTATTTAATATATCATTGTATTTTTGGCTTTTATTGGCTTGAGCTATAAACGAGCGATCAATTTTAATAACATCAATTGGTAAATCCGCTAATGTACTTAACGAGCTAAAACCTGTACCAAAGTCATCAATTGCAATAGTGATGCCTTCTTCTCTTAATCTACTTAGCTCTTTGATTATTCTAGGGCTGGCTTGAATAAATGTTGATTCGGTAATTTCAAGCATTAGAGACGTCGCCGGTAAGCCGGTTTTTTTTAGCTTCTTCATTATCCAATCATAAATATCACGGTGCTTTAACTGAATGCCCGAAACGTTAACTGATATTTTTACTTTGCGCATACCTGCATTATGCCATGCGGCCATTTGCCGACACGATTCAAGCATAATCCAATCGCCAAGCTCTAATATTAAATTAGACTCTTCTGCTATTGGAATAAATTCTGAAGGTGGGATCATACCCTCAACTGGGTGGTCCCAGCGTGCAAGCGCTTCAAAATAATCAATCATACAATCTTCAACATGTACAATTGGCTGAAAAGATAAGTAAAAATCTTTACACGCGAGCGCTAAACGCAATTCTTCGAGTAAATAATGATAACGGCGCATTTTGTTACCCATTTCTGGCGAGTAAACTTTAAATATTCCTTTACCATCGCTCTTAGCTCTGTACATAGCAACATCAGCTAATTGTAAAAGTGCTTGTGGGGTTGACGCACTTTCTGGGTAAGCCGCGATACCAATACTGGCACTAATTTTGACTATTTTATTGCCAAGCACAAAGTCTTTTTCAAGCTCACTTAGCACGTGCTTCGCTATGTCAACAACTCTGTCGCTATCATCAAGTAGTTCTATAAATATGGAGAATTCATCTCCACCTAATCTTGATAAGTTTTGCTCTAATTGATTAGCGCTATTAATATTACTTAACTTATGGTGACGTAAAACATTTGCAAGTCGACTGGCCACTTGAACTAATATTTCATCACCAAAACTGTGGCCAAACGAATCATTTACTTGTTTAAAGCCATCCAAGTCGATAAATAGAAGCGCACATTTGAGATCTTCCTGATTAGCATGATTTATTTGTCTGTCTATGTGTTCAATATATGCATGGCGGTCAATTAACTGCGTCAGTTTATCTTGACAAATACTTGTTTGAGTTTGTTTTACATAATTAACTACATGTGAATTTAAGCTATTTATAGATTGGCTTAAGCTGCTTACACCCATAGGATTCTCTGGTGGCGTAACTTGTAAATTAAATGCCGTAAGTAAACTATTGGCTTGGCGGTTAAGCTCCGCTATTTGATTTTTATAATGACGTTTTCTACGTTCTCTACGTAAGTAGATACCTGAGCCAAATATCAATATACATAAAAATAAAAAGTTCATGGGTGATGCGAGCGTCATCATGATTAACTTATTAGAATCAGCTGCTACAAATTGGGTATCAGTGGTTTTGATAAGTAAAAAATCAGCTGTTGGCTGCTCAATTATATAATGGCCATTTAAAATGGGATTATACCAAGGAGCCATATCAAGGGAGGTATTCGTGATCTCGAAACTTCGTATATCAATATTAGTCTGAAATAGATTTATACGGTTGATCTGATTAGTTAACTCTATGTTTATGCAGAAACAAAATAGAACTATGATTAAGAAAATAAAACCGAGCGGCTTAAGTTTATTCATAAAAAAAATCCATCTATTTTGCTTCTCCTATCAAACCTATTACCAAAAACGGATTATATCGCTTGCATTTAGTACTACGCAAGCATTGATATAATCCTAAGCCATTAGAATAACAAAAAATTGTAACTATAATGGATTAACTAACTATATCTACATACTAGTATAGGTGGGATTAATAAAAATAAAAAAAACGTTTTAATTGTTTAAAATTTAATACATTCGGTATATAAGCTTTGTCGTTTTTTTTGCCGCATTAATCTATGCCTCACCACTACAGCTTTAAGTACTTATATTTACTCAACCTTTATCGCATTTGCTCCGCTGTCGTACATCATTTAAAAATTATTCTTGCGCATGATGCATTGCTACTCAAACTAGTTAAAAATCATCGCTAGTACTGTTATTATTAAAATTTAAAGCTGCCATGCATAGCTAACTTTTGTAAATAAGGTACGCTGATCTCGCTCAATATTTTTAAGTGAATCGTCTTGGTAACCTCTATCTGAGTAACCCAAATAAAACAGTGTTTGCGCATTAATTTTATATGAGTAAACAAGCTGACTACCATAGTCTTTGTTAATTTGGCTAACTTGATAAAAGTAGGCATTTTCGTCTCTATCAATATCTTCAAATTGTAAAATAAGCTTAAGGATTGAACGCATACTAAATTTATAATGAAGCCTAAAATCAACTAAGTTAGCTGTAAATACACGCTCCCCTTGTGGGTTATCTAATTGGCTGTAGTTATATTTTACATCGAGCTGCCAATGGTCGTTAATGTCCCACACCATTTGGGTTTGGGTGTCAAACGCGTCGCCTAATTGCTCATTTGCATAATCAATGCGGCTAGCGTATTCAACATATAATGATAACTTTAAATCTTTAGTGGGTTTAAAGCCCGTATAAATGTAACCAATATTTTGATTATAAAAATTGTCATTATAATTTTCATAACGGTGTACTAAACCAATTTCAAAAATAGATTGTTTTTGGCCTTTAAAACTCAAAAAGCCTTCGTATTCTTCTTCAAGTAAGTCGCCATTTTGCGCCCACGTTTTATCCCAGCCAGCTTCGTATGACCATGAGGTAAGTAAATCAGACTCATCTCTGTACCATGTTTGTCCGCCACCAAAGCCTACTTTTTCATAATCGACTTTAGCTTGATAACCTAAATCAGTGCGGTAGTCCTGCCCAATATTTTCATAAGATGCAAATAATTTGTAATCACGTTTATCGCGGGTAAATTCTAGAGCATAAGCTTCATCTGATTGAGTTTCAGATAAGTTATAGTTTTGAATTAAAAATTCAGAGTTACGAGTATCAGCAGATGACACTTGATACAAAAGAGTATCCGATTGATTAAACCAGTAGCTACCATCCACTGATAATACAGTGTTGTGATAATCATCACTTTCTCTGTGCGTGCTTGAAATACCAATAGTACCTTGCTGACCTAAGTCATATTGATAACGCCCTGCGGCTGCATTCGTTTTTTCGTTTAAGCTTGCAAAGCCAGAGCCCTGATTCGTTGGCAGTAAAATATTACTATTGTCGTCATCAGCTAGCATTAGCGCATAACTATGATCACCCGTTTTACCCGTCAGCTTTGCACCTAAAGTAGGCTCTGCAATTGTACGTGTATATAAAAGCTCAAATAAGCTACTTTTAAAGTAAGAAGCACCATCTAAAAAGAAAGGACGTTTTTCAGCGTAATAAATTGAAAAGGTTGTATTTACATCAAGCTCTAAAGAGTCAGTTTCTACTTGCGAAAAATCAGGATTAATTGTCGCGTTTAAAACAGCATCTTTTGTTAAACCCCAGCGTAAATCTAAGCCCACTTCAGTATCTATATCACCCTTATCCCAATCACCTGGCAACGCGGATTTATTATCGTTACGCAGTGTGGTTAATGTAGGTGTTAATTGGATATTTTTACTTGATTCAATGTCACTAAATCCAACTAACTTATCAAACTGGCAAAGGCTGCATTTCACATTTCTATCAAACCCCATATTTGATAGCTGATATAGCACATCACGTTGGTAGTTTCTCATTACAGAAAAACCCCACGTTAGCTCATTTTTATTTTCAGGAAAACGCAGTGCTTTAAAAGGAATACGCATTTCAACAACATAACCTTTGTCGTTAATTTGTCCTGCGCTATCCCAAATAGCATTCCATGAGGTATCAGAACTCCACCCATCGTTGTCGGTCATTCGTATATCGCCTTGCGCGCCCAGCGGGTTAACATGGAATTCATAACCACTGCGTTCATCATTAAATGTATCAATAACAAGAATAACGACGTCGTCTTCCCATAGCGTATCGCGGTCACGAAGTGATGCACGAATTTGCTCAGGGTTAGGATCCTCAGCAATAAAACCAACATATAAGTTAGTGCCATCTTCGTAAATAAAGGCATCAGTTTTTACAGGAGGAGTGCCTTTTTCGTTAGGCTCATCTTGGTAGAGTAAAGATACACGTGTTGCATTTTGCCAGTGCGCTTCATCCATAACACCATCAACGGTGATATTTGAATCAATACGGGATAAGGATACTTGCTGTTTTTTAGCCGCTACATCAAGGCTTGAAAGTAATAAAGCAAAACTTAAAAATAGGAAGGTAAACTTTTTTATTATAGTTATAAAGTACTGCATAAACATCCATTTAGACTGTAATTACTCATAAGGAGCAACTTAAGCTGAGGATTGTAATTTATCCAGGTACATTTGTTAATACTTTGAAATTAAAAATTAACTATTTAATGATATAGGAGTAACTAATTGTTATGTATTATGTTTCGAGTAGTTTAAGCTTATCGTCTATGCCATTCCATACATCAGCGTCCTCTGGTGCAGGTTTAACCTCTGTAATGCGCGGCCAGACCAGTGCAAGTTCAGCATTTAATTCAGTAAACTCTTTTTGAGACTCTGGTAGCTCATCTTCTTGGTATATCGCATCAGCTGAACACTCAGGGACACATAAACCACAATCAATACAATCAATCGGGCTAATTGCTAAAAAATTAGGGCCTTCAAAAAATGCATCTGCTGGGCACACTGATACGCAATCGGTGTACTTACATTTTATACAATTTTCGGTGACAACAAACGCCATACTATTTTAATACCTAAGATTTTGAACAACAGTTGTGGATCATACCCATCCACCCCAAAAATACAATAAATAAGTGCCATATCAGGCTATTTTAACGTAAAATGCGCGCCTAATGTTTGCACACTCGTTGTGCCCTGCATCCCCTTATTGTGAGCGGTAATAATACCCCGCTATGACACCTAAAAGAGATATAAATGATACGTTTAACCGAAATAAAGCTGCCACTTGATCATGACGAAGACGCAATTGGTCAAGCAATTGTAAATAAACTAAAAATCCAACCTGAACAATTGCACAGTTTTAATGTGTTTAAACGTGGTTATGATGCACGTAAAAAATCAGCTATTTTACTTATTTATACACTCGATATAGAAGTTGATAACGAAGCCGAGCTACTCGCAGCATTTGAAAAAGACCAGCATGTAAAAGTAGCACCAGACACAAGTTATAAATTTGTAGCCCAAGCTAACAATAATATCAAAGAGCGCCCTGTCGTGATTGGTTTTGGTCCTTGTGGTTTATTTGCGGGCTTATTACTTGCTCAAATGGGCTTTAAACCCATTATATTAGAGCGCGGTAAAGAAGTACGTGAACGTACAAAAGACACGTTTGGCTTTTGGCGTAAACGCACACTTAATACAGAATCAAATGTACAATTTGGTGAAGGTGGCGCAGGTACATTCTCAGACGGTAAGTTATACAGCCAAGTAAAAGATCCAAAGCATTATGGCCGAAAAGTCATTACTGAATTTGTAGAAGCAGGCGCACCCGATGAAATTTTATACGTAAGTAAGCCACACATTGGTACGTTTAAACTTGTCACCATGATTGAAAAAATGCGCGCTCGTATAATAGAGCTTGGCGGCGAAATTCGCTTTAGCACACGTGTTGACGATATTCATTTAGACGACGGGCAAGTAACAGGTTTAACGCTTTCAAATGGCGAGCAGCTAAACACTCGCCATGTTGTATTAGCCGTTGGCCACAGCGCACGTGACACGTTTGATATGATCCACAAAAAAGGGATTTATGTTGAAGCAAAGCCATTCTCAGTCGGTTTTAGAATCGAACATAAACAATCAATGATCGATGAATGTCGTTTTGGCACAAATGCAGGAAACCCAATTTTAGGCTCTGCCGATTATAAACTTGTGCATCACTGCGACAATGGCCGCACGGTTTACAGCTTTTGTATGTGCCCAGGTGGCACAGTAGTCGCGGCAACCTCTGAAGAAGGCCGTGTTGTTACCAATGGTATGAGTCAATATTCACGAAGTGAGCGCAACGCTAACAGCGCTATTGTGGTAGGTATATCACCAGAGCAAGATTTCCCTGGTAATCCACTTGCTGGAATAGACTTACAACGAAAACTTGAAGAGCAAGCGTATAAGCTTGGTGGTAGCAACTACGATGCACCAGCGCAGTTAATTGGAGATTTCTTAAAAGGTAAATCATCTGCAGACTTAGGTGAAGTACAACCCTCTTACACTCCTGGGATTAAGTTAACTGACTTGAGTAAAGTGTTACCACAATTTGCAATTGATGCCCTTCGCGAAGCGATACCAGCGTTTAATAAACAAATTCGTGGTTTTTCAACTAACGACGGTTTATTAACCGGTGTGGAAACACGTACTTCGTCGCCTATTAGTATTAAGCGTGATAAAACATTCCAAAGTATTAACACCAAAGGGCTTTACCCTGCAGGTGAAGGCGCAGGTTACGCTGGCGGTATTTTATCAGCGGGTATTGATGGTATTAAAGCAGCTGAAGCAGTCGCACTATCTATGTTAGAAAACGCTTAAACCTCTTTTTTAAGCTGTTTATCGGTAGTGTTTAGAAATCTGTGTCATTTCAGTATTATTAAGAAAACAGG
>NZ_WTKZ01000061.1:0-22756 GCF_011378805.1 Pseudoalteromonas sp. Z9A6 | reverse complement strand
GCAAGGCGTTCTTGCTCTAAACGTTCATTTTCTGCTTTTTCAGCTGCAATACGTACTTGCTCTAAGCGCTCATTTTCTGCTTTTTCAGCCGCAATGCGTTCTTGCTCTAAAAGCATCTGCGCTTCTTGTTCTGCTAAGCGCTTCGCTTGCTCTTGCCTTTGAGCTTCAGCATCCGCTTGTTCTTTTGCTAATAACTCAGCATTCGCTTGCTCTATTGCAAGCTTTTCGGCTTTGATTGCCTCATCTTGTTTTTCAAGGCGTATTTGCTCTAGTCGCTCAGCCTCTACTTTTTCTGCCGCTAATCGTTCTTGCTCTAAGCGCATCTCTTTTTCTTGATCGGCTAAACGTTGCGCATGTTCTTGTCTTTGCACATCGGCATCTGCTTGCTGTTTTGCAAGCAATTCAGCATTGGCCTGCTCAATGGCAATCTTTTCCGCGTTTTCAGCACGCTGGCGTTCTTGTTCTAAACGCTCTGTTTCAGTCTCTGCTTTTAACCGTTCAGCTTCAGCTTGCTCCTGCGCTAGTTTTTCTTGCTCTAAGCGCTCTGTTTCAGCCTTAGCTTTTATACGTTCAGCTTCAGCTTGCTGCGCTAGTTTTTCTTGCTCTAGCTTCTGCGCCTCTTCTTGCGCTAATACTTGTTGTTTATCAGCTGCTGCTTTTTGCTCTGCTTCTTTTTTATCTGACTTGCCAAAACCGAGCCACGACATGAATTTACTTTTTTTTGTCATACTTGCTAATAACCACTTATAAAAATCTGATAAACTAAAATTTGAAATAGCTTGGCAATGCCCAGCAATAGTTGCTAATAAATACAACCATTCAAAACGTAAGTGTTCAATAGTAACACTTTTAATGCGGTTGAAAAATGAAGCTACACGTAATCGCCCATAATATTATCTGAGCTAGATACCATATACCATTTTTTAGTGAGCTAAATGAGAAAAAAAACAACGCAAAATAAAGCTACTAACAAGCCCAGTGATGGCTTTATTAGAGTGATTAGTGGTCAGTTTCGAGGCCGTAAACTCCCTGTTAAAAACGTAGAAGGCTTGAGACCTACTACCGATCGAATTAAAGAAACTGTATTTAATTGGCTAATGCAAGATACGCGTGACGCAAATGTACTTGATTGTTTTGCCGGTTCTGGTGGATTGGGATTTGAAGCGCTATCACGATTTGCTAAAAGCGCTACATTTATCGAGCTCGACTCATTAGCTGCTAAGCAATTAGAACAAAATATTAGCACTTTAAAGCTCGACAACGCATACGTTAAACATACCAATTCGCTCTCCTTTTTAGAGCAAAAAAACACAAACGAAGCCTTTAATCTTGTATTTGTTGACCCACCATTTCGTAAAGATTTAGCGCAAACAACCTGCGATTTATTAGAAAAAAACCAATGGTTAAGCAACGACGCATTAATTTATGTTGAAGTAGAGGCAGAGCTAGCCACCTTGGAAACGCCAACCAACTGGTTGTTAATTAAAGAAAAAAAGGCGGGGCAAGTACTTTGCCAACTGTACCAGCGCCAAGCAAATTAATACTGTTTAACGTAATGCGTTTCTGTTAATATTGTCCTTTACATGTGGTGTTGCTTCGGATTACAATACCGCACCATTTTTGAACCACTTGATCAATGTTTGATCAACTTGAGCAACGCTCATAATTTAGGTAGGTGAATTTTTAATGCCAGTAATTAAAGTAAGAGAGAACGAACCGTTTGACGTAGCACTTCGTCGCTTCAAGCGTTCATGTGAAAAAGCAGGAATCCTTTCAGAAGTTCGTCGTCGCGAGCACTATGAAAAACCAACAGCTGAGCGTAAGCGTAAAAAAGCTGCTGCAGTTAAACGTCACATGAAAAAACTTTCTCGTGATAACGCTCGTCGCGTTAAATTATACTAATATATTAGGTCTTGTATAAATGAGCCTTTTAATAACGCTAAAAGATGCGCAAAAAGATGCGATGAGAGCTAAAGACAAGCAACGTCTTAACCCTATTCGTATGGTACTTGCTGCAATCAAGCAACGTGAAATTGACGAGCAAATAACACTAGACGACGCAGGTATTACCTCCGTTATAGTGAAGCTTGTTAAACAACGTCGTGACTCTTACACTCAGTACAAAGATGCTGGGCGTGATGATTTAGCTGATATTGAAGCCAATGAAATAGTAGCGCTTGAAACTTTTTTACCTCAACAATTGAGTGAAGAAGAAATAATTGCTCTCATTGACGCGGCTATTGCTGATACTAATGCAGCAGGTATGCAAGACATGGGTAAAGTAATGGGTATAATCAAAAGCAAAGCTGAAGGTCGAGCCGATATGGGTAAGATTTCTGGTTTAATTAAGCAAAGATTAACTGCCTAATACTCCCACATACATTAAAGTATGATTGAAGTAAACCGAGCCTAGCGCTCGGTTTCTTTGTTTTTAACTTTAATAAAAAGTACACCGATTAGGTTACTTTAAAATGAAATTTTTTATAGCTTCCCTATTTATTTCGCTGTCATTTTGGTAAGTTAAAGCACACTATATTTTGCATCAAGCAAGTATAAAAAAGTAAATTTCATATTCGTTCTTCTTCTTATTATTTCAGGACTGTATTTTACTAATGGCCGGAAAGATCCCACGTAACTTTATAGACGATTTACTTGCCAGAACCGATATTGTCGACCTGATAGACTCAAAAGTAGGTCTAAAAAAAGCAGGTAAGGATTATCAAGCTTGCTGCCCATTTCATAACGAAAAATCTCCCTCATTTACTGTATCGCAAGACAAACAGTTTTATCACTGCTTTGGGTGTGGCGCTAATGGTAATGCTATTTCGTTTGTAATGGAGTACGAAAAGCTAGAGTTTGTAGATGCTATTGAAGAAATAGCTAGCATGCTTAACTTAGAAGTACCTCGAGAACAAGGCGCAAACTCAGCACCAGAGCGTACAGCTGCGCAAAAGCGCTCCGATTACGACTTAATGCTTCATACTGCTCGCTTTTATCAGCACCAATTAAAACACCATAGTAATTCTGCTGCTGTTATTGAGTATGTTAAAGGCCGTGGTTTAAGCGGTGAAACTGTTAAAAAATTTATGATTGGCTACGCTCCCAGTGAATGGGATGGGCTATGCCTACAGCTTGGTCGTAATAAAGAACAAAAAGAGCAATTGGTTGAGCTAAAGCTAGCTTCAGAAAAAACACCAGGCAGACAATTTGATTTTTTCCGCGATCGCCTAATGTTCCCTATTCGCGATAAACGCGGACGCGTTATTGCATTTGGTGGGCGTGTAATGCAAGCCGACCAAGGGCCAAAATATCTAAACTCGCCAGAAACCCGAATTTTCCATAAAGGCTTTGAGCTTTATGGGCTTTACGAAGCAAAGCAAGCCCATAAAAAACTTGATCATGTAATGATTGTTGAAGGTTATATGGATGTTGTTGCCTTAGCTGAACAAGGGATTGAATATGCAGTTGCATCACTGGGGACAGCAACAACAAGCGAGCACATGCACACTTTATTTAGAACTACTGATAAAGTAATCTGTTGTTACGATGGCGACAGGGCTGGCCGTGACGCTGCTTGGCGGGCACTTGAAAATGCACTCCCTTATTTAAACGATGGTAAAGCACTACAATTTGCATTTTTACCAGATGGCGAAGACCCTGACTCGCTTGTACAAAAAGAAGGTAAGGAGCAATTCGAATTGCGCCTAAGCCAAGCAGATGACTTTACCAAAGTATTGTTTAATAAATTAAGCCAAGAGGTTGATTTAACACTCGATTCAGGAAAAGCTAAACTTCTTAGTGCAGCACTTCCACTAATTGAAAAAATTCCAAGTGAGTTTTATCAAGAAAACATTCTTGAACAATTAGGACGCTTAATTGGCAGAACGCGTGAGCAGTTGAATAGCCGTTTAAAAACGCCTAAACAACAACACTCTATTGAACGTAAATTTAAAATAACACCTATGCGCCAAGCTATCGGTATATTGATCCAGCACCCTAATTTAGCTAAAAGTGTGCCGTATTTACCTGAGCTTGCACAAATGAACATTGCTGGCATAGGGCTGTTATTACGATTACAAGAACAAGCTTTAGAAAAAGAAAATGTGACCACTGCGCAACTGCTCGAGTTTTTTCGAGGAACTGAAGATTACGAGCCATTAATCAAGCTTGCAACGTGGCAACATGAAATAAATGAAGAACGTTTAGAGACGGTTTTTAAAAATACTTTCAAGTTTATTGAAGATCAGTGTTTAAATTATCGACTCGAGACCCTATTAATAAAGGACAAGACACAAGGCCTTAGTAGCGATGAAAGGCTTGAGTGTCATTTGTTAATGACAGCGTTAAAAGCGACTAACAGCTAGGGTCTGTTTATCTTTCGAGGTTAAGTTTACAGCAGTGTGTTTGGTATTTAGGCAAGACAGAGCCTATGTAGTGTGGTTATTCCACATAAATAGGCGATAACGCAGCATAAATGCCAAACACGCGCTGCCCTTTGGGTTCGACCCAAGGGAGGTTTACTCTTTGTTGCTCGGTTTTTACTTAGCCCACTAGGTTACAAACCTCGCGCCGCGATTAAACCACCCTTGGATAGAACAAACTTTAATCCTGAAAGACCAACAGACCCTAGTCAAAATTGATTTAAACTGTTATACTGTGCTATTCACTGCGTCACATTATTCTAGTTAGCTTTAATGCAAACTACATGATGGCGCCTGTTGTATCAACTTATCAGAGTGGAAGAAACAATCTCTATGGATCCAACTCCTCAGTCACAATTAAAACTTCTGATTCAGAAAGGTAAAGAGCAAGGCTACCTAACTTTTGCAGAAGTAAATGATCACCTTCCACAAGACATTATAGACTCAGATCAAGTAGAAGATATCATAAGCATGATTAATGACATGGGTATCAAGGTTAGCGAAAACGCGCCTGATGCTGATGAATTAATGATGCAAGAAACAACGACAGACGAAGACGCAGCTGAAGCTGCCGCTGCAGCCCTTGCGACTGTAGAAAAAGAAATCGGCCGTACAACGGATCCAGTTCGCATGTACATGCGCGAAATGGGTACTGTTGAACTTCTTACACGTGAAGGCGAAATTGTAATCGCTAAACGTATTGAAGAAGGCATTAATCAAGTACAGATTTCTGTTGCAGAGTACCCTGAAGCAATCACTTACCTACTAGAGCAGTGGGATAAGTTTGAAGCTGAAGAAATGCGTTTAAGCGATATTATCGTTGGTTTTATCGATCCTAATGAAGATACAGCGCCAATTTCAGCAACTAACATCGGTTCAGAATTAAGTGCTAAGCAACTTGAGGACGACGATAAAGATGACAAAGATGATGCTGATAGCGATGATGAAGATGAAGAAGAGATAGACACAGGGCCAGATCCTGAAGAAGCTCGTATTCATTTTGAAAATTTACGTGATTTATATAATAAAGCACGTGATACGTTTGAAGCTAAAGGTCGTTCGCATCCTGAATCACAAGCAGCCATTTTTGAAATTGGTGAGCTTTTCAGAACATTTAAATTAATACCTAAACAGTTTGACCGCATGGTAAATAACATGCGTGAAATGATGGATCGAGTTCGTGTTCAAGAACGCCTAATCATGAAGCAAGCTGTTCAAATTGCTAAATTACCAAAGAAAACATTCGTTAAGCATTTTGCTAATAACGAAACTGACGCTTCTTGGGTTGATTTAGAAATTTCAGGTAACGAAAAGTATTCAGCTAAACTTGAAGAAGTTAAGCCAGAAATCATTCGTAGCATTAATAAATTATCTGTTATTGAACAAACAACAGGTTTAAGCATTGAGCGTATTAAAGACATCAACCGTCGAATGAGCATAGGTGAAGCGAAAGCACGCCGTGCGAAAAAAGAAATGGTTGAAGCTAACTTACGTCTTGTAATCTCAATTGCTAAAAAATACACAAACCGTGGCTTACAATTCTTAGATTTAATCCAAGAAGGTAACATTGGTCTGATGAAAGCGGTTGATAAGTTTGAATATCGCCGTGGTTATAAGTTCTCTACTTATGCTACGTGGTGGATACGTCAAGCAATCACACGCTCTATTGCTGACCAAGCAAGAACAATCCGTATCCCTGTACATATGATTGAAACGATTAATAAACTTAACCGCATCTCTCGTCAAATGTTACAAGAAATGGGTCGTGAGCCAAATCCAGAAGAATTAGCAGAACGCATGATGATGCCTGAGGATAAAATCCGTAAGGTACTTAAGATTGCTAAAGAGCCAATTTCAATGGAAACACCAATCGGTGATGATGAAGATTCTCACTTAGGTGACTTTATCGAAGATACAACTATTGATTCGCCAATCGATTCGGCAACAATGGAATCTCTTCGTGGCGCAACTAACGATGTACTTGCAGGCTTAACAGCTCGTGAAGCTAAAGTACTACGTATGCGTTTTGGTATTGATATGAATACCGACCACACCTTAGAAGAAGTAGGTAAACAGTTTGACGTAACACGTGAACGTATTCGTCAAATAGAAGCGAAAGCGCTGCGTAAATTACGCCACCCTTCTCGCTCAGATTTACTGAAAAGCTTTTTAGACGCTAAATAATTTAGCGCTACTATATAAACTAAAAAGGCCGCTATAGCGGCCTTTTTTCTATTTGAAGGAAATAACCATGGCTTGGATCCAAATTCGTATTAATGCCAATGCTGCAACAGCTGATGCCGTAAGCGATCTATTAATGGAAGCGGGTAGTGCTTCAGTAACCTTTATTGACGCAAAAGACACCCCTATCTACGAGCCTAAAATTGGCACCGTTGTGTTCTGGGCTGATACCACAGTTATTGGCTTGTTCGAAGCTAATCATGATATGAACGCAGTCGTTGCGTTATTAAAGCGCCATGATGAGCTAAAAGACAATTTAGTATACAAAATCGAGCAACTTGAAGATAAAGACTGGGAACGTGAATGGATGGATAACTTCCACCCTATTCAATTTGGCGAAAAACTATGGATTTGCCCAAGCTGGCGCGATATTCCTGACCCTGATGCTGTAAATGTATTGCTAGACCCTGGCCTTGCTTTTGGCACGGGCACACATGCAACAACGGCCTTGTGCCTTAAATGGTTAGAAAGCCAAGATCTGACGGGTAAAACGGTTGTTGATTTTGGTTGTGGTTCAGGCATTTTAGGTATTGCAGCTATAAAACTAGGTGCAGAGCGTATGATTGGGATAGATATTGACCCTCAAGCGCTTGAAGCAAGCCTTGATAACGCGAACCGAAATGGTGTTGCAGACAAACTCGAAGTATACCTTCCAGAAAACCAACCTGAGTTTAGTGCAGATATAGTAGTGGCTAATATTTTAGCCCAGCCACTTCGCGAATTACATAGTGTGATTTTAGGGTTATTAAAGCCAGGTGGTAAAATTGCCATGTCGGGTATTTTAAAAGAACAAGCGCAATCGGTTGCTGACATTTATGCACCGTTCATTGAACTAGATGACATTGCCGTTGAAGGTGATTGGACTCGAGTAAGTGGCACTAAAAAAGCGTAATAAATCGAACAATCAAATCTAGAGCATTAACTCAAAACATGCATGTAAAGCCTGTATTTAACAGGCTTTACTATTTTTTTACATATCCAAAAATTTTCTAGTTATCTTGTAAAAAATAAAATCTGTATGAATTTCAAACAAATCAACCTACTTGTCATGTGGTTATCAAATGTCAATACGAAAAGGGCAAAAAAAAGTTACTTTTGTTCAATTTATAGCCTTTGATTTTTGTGAAAAAAACCGTAAACTTAGCGCCCCTTGAAAAGAGGCCTATTGAATATAGTGCGTATCGGTAAATACCAACTTGAGAATAATGTAATTGTCGCGCCAATGGCAGGCATTACAGACAGACCATTCAGACAACTTTGTCGACGCTTAGGTGCGGGATTAGCTGTGTCTGAAATGCTATCGTCAAATCCTAAGGTTTGGAAAACAGAAAAGTCGATGAACCGTATGGATCACAGCGGTGAGTCGGGTATACGCGCGGTGCAAATTGCAGGAGCAGATCCTGAGCTTATGGCGCAGGCCGCACAATTCAATGTTGCTAATGGTGCACAGATCATAGATATCAATATGGGGTGCCCAGCAAAAAAAGTGAACAAGAAACTCGCAGGCTCTGCCTTATTACAGTTTCCTGAACTTGTGGAAGAGATTATTGATGCAGTCGTTAATGCTGTTGATATACCTGTGACACTTAAAATCCGTACAGGATGGGATCCGGATAACCGTAATGGTGTAGAGATTGCGAGAATAGCTGAACGTTATGGCATTGCATCACTTGCTGTACATGGGCGTACGCGCGCATGTATGTACAAAGGTGATGCTGAGTACGCCACGATTAGGGATATAAAACGTTCAGTGTCGATTCCTGTTGTTGCCAATGGTGATATTACATCACCAGAAAAAGCAAAACAGGTTTTAGACTATACGGGTGCAGATGCCATTATGATTGGCCGAGCCGCCCAAGGTCGCCCTTGGATATTTAGGGAGATAGACCACTATTTGCGAACTGGGGAACATTTACAGCCACCTGCTATTGCAGAGGTGCGCAGTATATTAATGGAGCATTTAACAAACCTCCATATGTTTTACGGTGAGCCAATGGGAGCGCGAATTGCTCGCAAACATGTATCTTGGTATTTGCAAACCCATGACAGTGATGGTCAGTTTAGGCGAGTATTTAATGCGCTCGACAACCCACAGGCACAGGTCGTCGCATTAGAGCAATACTTTAAAACACTAGCAGCTAACTAAGAAAGAAAGAGACTTAATAATGTTCGAACAAAACGTGACTTCTCCATTTATCACTAACCCTCATGTTCAGTCACACGAGAAACCGCAGCCATTGCGTGATGCAGTAAAAAAAGCTGTTCACCACTATTTAAAGCAGCTTAACGGTCAAGATGTGCAAGACGTTTACGACCTTGTTCTTTCAGAGCTAGAAGCGCCATTACTTGAAGAAGTAATGACATATACACGTGGTAACCAAACTCGTGCAGCAATTTTACTAGGTATCAACCGTGGTACTTTACGTAAAAAGCTTAAAAAATACGGCATGAACTAATACCAATTATATTGAAAGCGTAAGTATTCTAACGAGCTAAACAAGCCCATAACGTCGTCAAAAGTTTTTTATGTAGAATAACTACACTGCAAAATTTTTGCTTTGTTATAGACTTGTTTTTCTATCGTTATTACTACTTACTAATCCAATACAACTGGTATTATGCAAAAAAAGCACCTTAGGGTGCTTTTTTTATGCCTACAGTTTATTAACTAAATTGCAAAATGCTCACGCTTATTGAGCCTTTATAAGTCGTTTTTTGAGTAGTAATCAGTTAAAATGCCCGCTTCTAAGCTAGCTCATTAACTGAGGAAATCAAACTACAATGGATACTCATCGTCCCATTCGTCGCGCACTATTAAGTGTGTCTGATAAAACCGGTATTGTTGAATTTGCCCGCGCACTTGAAGCACAAGGCGTTGATATTTTATCAACTGGCGGCACATGTAAACTACTTGCTGATAACGCCATAAAAGTGACTGAAGTATCAGATCACACAGGCCACCCTGAAATCATGGATGGTCGCGTAAAAACTCTTCACCCAAAAATTCACGGCGGCATATTAGCCCGTCGCGGACAAGATGAAAGCGTAATGGCAGATAACAACATTTCTGCTATCGACATAGTTGTAGTTAACTTATACCCCTTTGCGAATACAGTCGCTCAAGAAAACTGCAGCCTTGAAGATGCCATTGAAAACATTGATATTGGCGGCCCTACAATGGTTCGTGCAGCAGCTAAAAACCACAAAGATGTAACAATCGTGGTAAACGCGAGCGACTACGACCGTGTTATTAGCGAAATGCAAAACAACGATGGTTCAACAACGTACAAAACACGTTTTGATTTAGCGATTGCCGCCTACGAGCACACTGCACAATACGATGGCATGATTGCTAACTACTTCGGTAAAATGGTGCCTGATTACACCGAGGAAGCTGCTGTAGAGACTAAATTCCCACGCACTATCAATATGCAGTTCACTAAAAAGCAAGATATGCGTTACGGTGAAAACTCACATCAAGATGCTGCTTTTTATGTTGAAAGTGACATTGCTGAAGCATCAGTTGCAACAGCAAATCAATTGCAAGGTAAGGCCCTTTCGTTTAACAACATTGCAGATACCGATGCAGCACTTGAATGTGTTAAAGAATTTGACGTACCTGCGTGCGTAATTGTAAAACATGCTAATCCGTGTGGTGTTTCAATTGGCGACAACATTCTACAAGCATACGAGCGCGCTTTTAAAACAGACCCTACATCAGCATTTGGTGGCATTATTGCCTTTAACCGAGAGCTAGATGCAGCAACTGCACAAGCAATTGTTGACCGTCAGTTTGTTGAAGTAATTATTGCACCTAGTATTTCGAGCGACGCTGCAAAAATTGTTGAAGCTAAAAAGAACGTTCGTTTATTAGAATGTGGACAGTGGACAGGTAAAGCAGCTGGCCAAGATATTAAACGCGTTAACGGCGGTATTTTAGTTCAAGACCGCGACTTAGGCATGGTAACGCAAGGCGACTTAAAAGTTGTTTCTAAGCGCCAGCCTTCTGAGCAAGAACTTAAAGATTTACTGTTTTGCTGGAAAGTAGCTAAATTTGTTAAATCAAACGCAATTGTTTATGCCCGTGACGGTATGACCATTGGTGTAGGCGCAGGCCAAATGAGCCGCGTATACTCAGCTAAAATTGCAGGTATAAAAGCCGCCGACGAAAACCTTGAAGTTAAAGGTTCAGTTATGGCGTCTGACGCATTCTTCCCATTCCGTGATGGCATTGACGCAGCCGCAGCCGCTGGCATTACTGCGGTAATTCAGCCTGGTGGCTCAATGCGTGATGAAGAAGTGATTGCAGCTGCTGATGAAGCTGGCATGGCAATGGTACTAACTGGTATGCGCCATTTCCGCCACTAATCACACAAAGGGTTAAACGTTGGTTTAACCCTTTTTGTTTGCTATAAATTCACGTATTCTGATTATTCAATAACCTATTTAAAATTATAATGTGAAGGAACAAACAATGAAATTTGCGCTAAAATCGCTACTTGTAGCCACACTAACAATGACATCGACTATGGCGCTTAGCCATAACCACGAATCAAGCCTTGAACATGCACTTCAATCAAGCGAACGTAGCGCTAAAAACAGCGCTCGTGATGAATATCGTCACCCAGCTCAAACACTTGCATTTTTTGGCTTTAAACCAACCATGACAGTTGTTGAAATTGCACCCGGTGGTGGTTGGTATAGTGAAATTTTAGCGCCAGCATTAAAAGAGCAAGGCACTTATTATGCCGCGCACTTCCCTGCTGATTCATCAGTTGGCTACTACCAACGCTCTCTTGCAGGCTTTAAACAAAAAGTAGCTGAAGATGAGCTCTTTAGTAGCGTTAAAATTACTGAGTTTGCACCTGTAACACATTTAGATATTGCGCCAGCTGGCAGTGCCGATATGGTTTTAACATTTCGTAATGTACATAACTGGTATATGGGCAAAGATAAAAGCGGTGCATTAAGTGCATTCCAAGCTTTTTATAAAGCCCTTAAACCAGGTGGTACATTAGGTTTAGTTGAACACCGTTTAGCTGAAGAACGTGCTGATGAAGATCAAAAAACATCAGGTTATATGAAGCAGAGCTACGTAGTAGACCTTGCTGAACAAGCTGGGTTTGAATTAGTAGCAAGCAGTGAAATAAATGCAAATCCAAAAGATACAGCCGATCACCCTAAAGGTGTATGGACGCTACCACCAAGCTTAAGACTCGGCGAACAAGATGCTGACAAATATAAAGCCATTGGTGAAAGCGACCGCATGACGCTGAAATTTAAGAAACCGCTTTAAATAGGAATTTTCGCCATGAATGTTTTAGTCATTGGCAGCGGCGGCCGCGAACACGCACTTGCGTTTAAAGCCGCTCAAAACACCAAAGTAAATACTGTATTTGTAGCCCCTGGTAATGCAGGTACTGCACTTGAACCAAAACTTGAAAACGTAGCAATAAACGTTGACGACTTAGATGGTTTACTTAATTTTGCACAGCAAAATAAGGTAGAGCTTACTATTGTAGGTCCTGAAATACCGTTAGTACTGGGTGTTGTTGATAAGTTTCGTGAACATAACATGGCTATTTTTGGACCAACGGCGGGCGCAGCTCAGCTTGAAGGTTCGAAATCGTTTACTAAAGACTTTTTAGCACGTCATAAAATCCCTACGGGCGACTACCAAACGTTTGAACAGATTGAGCCTGCCCTTGCTTATTTAAAAGAGAAAGGCGCGCCAATTGTTGTAAAAGCAGATGGTTTGGCTGCGGGTAAAGGCGTAATTGTAGCCATGACGGAGGCCGATGCCGAAGAAGCTATTCGCGATATGCTTGCGGGTAATGCTTTTGGCGATGCGGGAAGTCGTGTTGTTATTGAAGAGTTTTTAGACGGTGAAGAAGCGTCTTTCATCGTAATGGTTGATGGTAAAAACGTATTACCATTTGCAACAAGTCAAGATCATAAACGCGCTTACAATGGCGATGCGGGTCCTAACACGGGTGGCATGGGTGCATACTCACCTGCACCAGTTGTTACTGATGAAATCCACCAGCGTATTATGAACGAAGTGATCTACCCTACGGTAGAAGGCATGGCAAGCGAAGGCCATCCGTACACCGGCTTTTTATATGCAGGTTTAATGATTGACGAAACAGGCACCCCTAAAGTAATTGAGTACAATTGTCGCTTTGGCGATCCTGAAACTCAACCAATGATGCTACGTTTGCAATCAGATTTGGTTGAATTGATTGAAGCTGCTAACCGTGTAGAACTTGATAAAACAACAATTGAGTTTGACCCACGCGCAGCCGTTGGTGTTGTACTTGCCGCTAAAGGCTACCCTGGTGATTACCCTAAAGGTGACGCTATTTCGGGGCTAAAAGTGGATTACCCTGCAGGTGAAAAAGTGTTTCATGCGGGTACTAAACAAAGTGGCAATGACGTTGTAACCGCAGGCGGTCGCGTATTATGCGCAACAGCACTTGGTAACACTGTTACGCAAGCGCAGCAACGCGCCTATGAGCTTGTTAAACAAATTAGCTGGGATGGTATGGAATATCGTACAGATATAGCTTACCGTGCTATTGCACGCGAGCAATAGCATATAATACCTATTCATTGGTATAACCAATTAATTTAACTAAAAAAGCGCAGTTTCCCTGCGCTTTTTTAGTGCTACACTAATTAAAAGGTTTTTTAAAAGTAAATTAACGTTGGAACTAAGAACTTTACGTTACCATGCAATTGCTGTTGCCATACTGATTTTTATATTTTTTATAATCAGTACATTGGCATCAAACTTAGTCGTGCCTACACGATATACAATTGATAAAACGGCTCCAATGTACCTCGATTACGCCTACTATATTGACGAAACCAAAACTAAAACATTCGATACCATCATTAACCAACCTGAATTACTTACTCATCAACCATTTTCAGATGTTCCATGGAGCTTTAGCCAACAAAATTATTGGTTGTTTCTTGATTTAGAAAATAAAAGCCTTAACAAGCAAAATGTTGTGGCACATTTTGACAACCCTATGGTCGATCACCTTACGGTTTATCGCCTCGATAAAAATAACAAACTAGTTGAAACATACAAACTCGGCGATAAAGAAGAAGCCCTCTCTTTGTTTGAATACAGCGTACCGCATATTCGCTTTTTAGTAGAAAGAAAATCATCACAACGCCTAGTAATAAAAATAGACACAATCGGCATAAGTAAAACACCTGTAAACTTGTATCGTGATAAAGAGTTTATTGACTTAGTGCGATCTCAAACTGGGATCTGGGGTATTTTTGTAGGCGTGCTATTGATGGCTGCGCTTTACAACTTGGTGCTTTATTTTGGTATAAAAGACCGTGTTTATTTAATTTATATTGGCTACATCGTCAGCGCTATTACGCTAATGGGTGCAGTACTGGGCTTTGGTTTTTATTTATGGCCTAAGCAATGGCAGCTCTTTATTCACGAACAAATTGTATTTAGTAATTATGGGGTCGCCTTTTTCACCCTTGCTTTTTGCACCATGTTTTTGCGCTATCATAAAGATAAATGTTGGCGTTACAAAATGAGCATAGCTCTACTTTGGCTAATGTTTACTCTTGCTGTATGTAGCTTGTTTATTCCTGAAAATATAGCGGCTCCTATATTTTTTGGTGTAATGGTACTGCTTTATATTACTTGTATTATTTTAATATATAACAAGTTACGCAGTGGTTTTAGGTGGGCTAAGTTTTATGTTTTATCATGGATACCGCTAATTTTTGGTGCGGCAATTCAGCCTATGGAACTCACTGGTGTTTTACCGTATACCTTTGCAACCCGCCATGCCTTTTTAGTCGCTATTTTGTGTGAAGTTATTTTAATGGCGATGGCATTAGCAGACAGGGTAAGGTATCAGCGAGAACGTGCGCTTTATCATGCCACACATACACAACAAACACGATTACTTAATAGCTCCAAGCTAAAACAAGCATTTATGGCACTACAAAGCCAAAACCGCTCAACAACGTTGTGTTTAATAAAAATACGTCACTTTAATTCACTCAATACAATTATTACCTCTTCTCAGGGCTACACACTTATAAAGCATATAGCCAAAGAGCTTGAATTAGAACTCAGCCATGAACGTGAATTTACAAACCTCGAAACAGATTTAAACACCAGTCCTCGCTTAGCCGATTTAAGCAGTGGTGTATTTGCCTGTATTTCTACAAAAACACAAAACCAAGAAATGCTAGAAGCACTACTGACTAAAATAATTAGTAGCCTACCAAAACAATATGAAATTAAAGGGCTAAACCTGCAGCTTAGTTACAGTATAGGTATTAGTAGTGCAGGCAAGACTAACGACTTTGAATATTGGTTAAAGCGTGGTTATTTAGCGCTTAAAAAAGCAAAAGGTAGCGTTAATCAAGTTGGGTCATCGTCAAACGGTAATAATCTGATGATGGACGTTGCTCTAGCCGCTAAGCTGCAACAAGCAATCAAAACAAATCAACTGGCGCTTTATTACCAACCTCAAATAAACTTATTAAGTAACCACGTAAGTGGTGCTGAAGCTTTATTACGTTGGCCCGACCCAACTTACAGCAACTTATCAATTGAAGAGCTAATAATACTTGCTGAACACACAGGTATTATTAACGAGCTAACACTGTGGGTAATAGAGCAAGCTTGTAAAGACATAGTTGAGCTTACTAAAAATGGCTATAACGAGCACACAATTAGCGTAAATTTAAGTGCTAAAAACTTAACCATAAATAATTTAGCCGAAAAAGTAGAAAATATTTTAATTAAATACCAAGTGCCGGCACACTTACTTAAATTTGAACTAACCGAATCAGCCTTCGTAGATAGTCAAGATGCACTTATAGAGTTAATTGATGAGTTAACCGCATTAGGTATTAAAGTGGTACTGGATGACTTTGGGACAGGCTACGCGTCACTTAGCTACTTAGTTAATTATCACTTTAGTGAGCTTAAAATAGATAAGTCATTTGTTTTTGATTTGCCTAACAACCCAACTCACCAAGTTATTGTACAAACAGCCATTGATATGGCGCATAACCTCAATTTATCAATAACAATTGAGGGGGTAGAAACCCAAGAAATCCATCACTTGCTCAAAGATATGAACGCTGATTCCGCCCAAGGTTATTTATACGCAAAAGCACTGCCTTACACCGACTATTTACACTTCTTAAAAAGCCAATATAGCTTAAAAATGTTAGACTCCTCTTTTTAACATCTTTAGGGGCCAAGTAAAGATGCAAGGCACACTGCGTAAACTAAAATCGAGCTTAACCGAACCAGTACAATATCACTTACCTGTAGGTGAACACTTAGTAGACTTAAATGCATTTATAGGTAAGGAGCTTACGCTTACCTTTAGTGGCACTATTTTATGTTCTAACTGCGGTAAAAAAACCAAAAAAAGCTATTCTCAAGGTCACTGTTTTGTATGTATGCGCAAGCTTGCTAGTTGCGATATGTGCATAATGAAACCAGAAACCTGCCACTACGATCAAGGCACTTGCCGAGAGCCGCAGTGGGGCGAAGAAAACTGCATGATCCCACACTATGTATATCTCGCTAACACCTCAGGTTTAAAGGTAGGTATTACCCGCCACACACAAATACCGACTCGCTGGGTTGATCAAGGCGCCACTCAGGCATTACCTATTTTTAAAGTGCAAACTCGCCTGCAATCTGGTTTAGTAGAAGTTGCATTGGCTGAATTTATTGCCGACAAAACTAATTGGCGCAATATGCTAAAAGGTCAAAACGACGCAATTGACTTAAAGGCAGCGGCAGCCGAGCTGATCCCACAAATTAGTGAAAAGCTAAACGAGCTCAGTGAATTATTTGGCGCAACAGCAATAGAGCAACTTGATGAAGATGTGGTTGATTTAAACTTTCCAGTAACCGAATACCCAACAAAAATCAGCTCATTTAACTTTGATAAAGACCCTGTTGTAAGTGGTGTTTTACAAGGTATTAAAGGTCAGTACTTAATCTTTGAAAAAGGCGTTATTAATATACGTAAATTTACGTCTTATGAAGTAACCGTAGGCTAACGGGCCATGTTAAACAGCTACCCACAATTATTGGTTATTCATAATGAGCTTGAGATAGCCCATAACCAACAAGAGCAACAAGAGTGCTTGCACAGCGTTACGCAAAGTGAGCTAAGCGATGTGCGAGTACTTAACAAGCAAGGTGACTACCTTAATTTACAAGGCACTGTTTGCCCTAAATTGAATGGCGAGCAACTAGCACAGCTTGTTACAGCTTACTTATTAAATGAAGGACAATGCTGCCTTGGTAAAATCAAAACCCTAAGCACAGCGCAGGCGTTTGATTTACTAGGGCTATAAACACTCTCTTTATTTAAACCTCAGTAAGCACTTTTATATGCGCTACAGCACTGCGACCTAAAGCTGATAGCGCATAGCCACCTTCTAAATACGAAATAACCCCTTTGCAACCGCCCTCTTTAGCAACACCACATAGTTGCTCGGTAAGCCAAATATAGTCATCTTCAACAAATTTTAAGCTTGCCATATCATCTTCTAGGTGAGCATCGAACCCTGCGCTTATAAAAAGTAATTCAGGTTTAAACGCTTTTAATTTTGGTAGCCATTGCCCAGTAAACACCTCTTTTAAATCGTCGCCATTACTGGCAATTGGCAGAGGTGAATTAACTATATGGCTATTATTTTTAACCGCTGTATTTGGATAAAACGGATACTGAAATAACGAACAAAGCAGTACATTTTCGTCATCAATAAAAATATCTTGCGTGCCATTACCGTGGTGTACATCAAAATCCGCAATAGCAATGCGCTTAACCCCTTTGCTTTGTGCGTACTTAACAGCAATAGCTAAGTTATTAAACACACAAAACCCAGATGATGAGTTTTTGTTAGCGTGATGCCCTGGCGGGCGCACTGAGCAAAAAGCAGCATCGAGTTTATCGGCAAGTATTTCATCAACCGCTAACAATCCTGCACCTACTGCCCGCTCAATCGCTTTAAACGAATCGGGGCACAGCCACGTATCGCCATCTAAATTAGCGAGCCCTTCTGTTGGTAGCGTATTTTCTACGTGTTTAAGTAAAGCTTCATCGTGAGCAAGTAAATAATGCTCACGCTCGGCCTTGGGTGCTTGTAGGTGTGTTAAGCCAACATCTACGCCGCTGGCAAGTAATCGGTCTGTTATGGCATCTAGACGTTCTGGGCACTCGGGGTGGTCGTCTATCATTTTATGCTTACGGCAATGAGGATGAGAAATAACAGCGGTACGCATAAAAAGTCCCTTACAAGGTGTAAAAACTTAATATAGCAAAGCCACCGATGGGTGGCTTTGCGACTTTGGTTTATATCAATACTTTAAATATCAATATTAGCTATTTTGCTTTTAAATGTAGGTTTCTAAAGTCAAAGCTAAAGTCGGTCACTTGTGTTGATACCGCACGCATTTTGGCACTGTTTACACGATTTTGTGAGCTCATTTCAAAACGAATAAACGCATCTGCTTCTAGTAATTTTTCATCCCACTTAACAATAAATGTATTGCCAGTGTAATGCTCAAGAGTGCCTTTCAAGCGTTTAGTGTGCGTAAAATCAATGCGTAATTTACCATCTAACTGCTCAATAATTACATCGCCGTACCAATCATCGTGCAATGTTCCGGTGTAATTAATATTTGGTAATTGTGGTTGGTAGTCAGCGGGGGCTTCTGGTTTTGCATTAGCATACGCTTGTTGCTTGCCTTCAAAATGACTTTTAGCTAAATCTTCTACCCAGTCTTTATCTTCAAGTTCAAGTGCATCTTCAAGCACTTCATGGGTTACTGCCGAAAGTGCACCAAAAGCTTGTTGATTAGATAAAATAACAATACCGAGTTTTTTCTCAGGCAATAAAGTAACTTGCGATACCATTCCCAAAATACCACCGCCGTGACCTAACTTTTTAAAGCCGTGGTAGTCTTCAATACTCCAGCCTAACCCATAACCCCTAAACTGCTGATGATACGATTCAAACGCACTTTTAGACGCCATAGACGTAATATGTGGGTGCCACATTTGCGCTTGTTGCTTTTCGCTAAACAGCTGCTCGCCATTAGGCATTTTACCGCCCGCTAATTGCGTACGAAGCCATTGGCTCATATCGCTTACACTTGAAGCAATGGCGCCTGCGCCTCTAAAGTCCTCAAGGTAGTTCACAAAAAATGGATGAAGCGTGCCATCCATAGGAATATGACCTGTCGCCCAGTTTTTATTACTTTTAGGAATACGTGAAAAGCCCGCGCGTGAGTTATCCATGTGCAGTGGCTGTAATATATTTTTTTCGATGTAATCGTTCCAGCTCATACCCGACACACGTGCAACCACTTCACCAGCGGTAACAAACATCAAGTTGTTATAAGCGTACTTACTACGAAAGCTGCTCGCTGGTTTTAAATACTGTAATCCCGCTAAAATTTCATCAACTGATTTATCGGTACTTGGCCAAATCATTAAATCGCCTTGCCCAAGCCCAAGCCCACTGCGATGGCTTAATAAGTCACGAATACGCATTTCGCGTGTTACGTACGAGTCGTACAATCTAAACTCTGGTAAATGATCAATTACGCGGTCATCCCAGCTTAATTTACCTTCATCAACCAACTTTGCCAGTGCCGCAGTAGTGAATGCTTTTGTGTTTGAAGCAATACCAAATAAAGTGTCTTTGTTTACTTTTTTGTTGGTATCGAGATTAGTTACACCAAAGCCTTTAGCAAATATTACTTTATCGTTTTCAATAATGGCAACTGCCATACCGGGTACGTCAAAACGTGCCATTGACGCTTTAATTACGTCGTCAATTTTGTTGGTATCAACTTGTGCCCAGCTGCTAAACGTAGTGCCTGCTAGTAGTGCAATTGCGGCAAGTTTGGTTAATTTCATATCAATCCTATTTTATTATTTTTGATGAACTGCAAATTCAATTGCTGCGCGCTCTTGATTGGTATCGCTTTTTTGTGCGCGATTTAATATGGCATCACTGTATTCTTTTGGTACGCCCGCTTCAAGTGAACCGCGATGAACATGTTTTATGTACCAATCATATGGGAGTACATCGCTGTCATGGGTATTAGCTATATAACAATGTGCGGCTACAGTCTCACCCGTTAAAAGCGTTGGGGCTATGTCTACGCAATCGTAACCTACGCCCTCAATACCATCTAAAATAGCTTTTTCATCTTCATTAAGCTCATAAATAACGCCGTAAACCAACGCATCTTTTTTATCGCTTGGACAAATACTGCATTTACCTGAGCCATCTTTAAATAGCATATCAAAAGTAAGCTCGTAGCCCTTAAGTACCGCGGTTCCTACACGCTTTACATTGGGCAAGCGCGCTAACAAACGATTAGATGACATATTAGAACCAAACGAAAAATTATATAGCGGCATTTTTATCTCCTGCGCTTTTTGAATAAGTTAAATAACAACACGTACTGCAAGTGTAATTAAAATAATGCCAATTCCACGGTCAAACCAATAACCGCGTTGTTGGAAAAAGCCTCTTACATTATTTCTAGAAAGTATTATTGAAAGTATTGAAAACCACGCCCAAGTAGCCAATGCCATGTACACGCCGTAGCCGACCTGTACGCTAGTAGGTGTTGTTGGGCTAATCACGAGTGTAAATAACGACATAAAAAATAACGTGGCTTTTGGGTTTAATGCATTGGTGAAAAAGCCGCGCCTAAAAGCCACCCAAACGGGCTCCTCTTGAACGGTTTTGTTTTCAATATCTTTTGCAGCCTCGCCTTCATTACTTGCAGGCGGTTTTGCAGCTCTAAGAGCTTGTACGCCTAAATAAGCTAAATATGCACCAGCAAGGTACTTAAGCGCCATAAATAAACTAGGCGATTGCGTTAAAATAAGCGCAACACCCAACACACAATAGGCAACGTGCAGTAAAATAGCAGCGCCAACACCTGCGCTTGTCCACAATGCATTGCGCCTACCTTGTTGCACACTTTGCTTGAGCACAACGGCAAAGTCAGGCCCAGGACTTGCTACTGCAAAAAAATGAGCAATAACAATCAGTAAAAATTCATCTAAGTATTCCACGCAAATCCTTGCTAGTTTGGCGAATAAGCTAATAACAGCGGGTTGGCCGAGTTATTTACCAATGCTTTAATTTCTTTTTGTGCTTTTTTAAACTGGCCACGTAAATGCGGCTTTAAGTGTTTTTTAGACACCTTATCGTTTTTAAAGTAACTAATTAGGGCATGCATAAATACCGTATGCGTTTCACTTAACTTAGCTTCACGGTTAGCGTATGGGTTATAGCAAGAGCCACAACCCCCTTTAAACTGATACACCGTGTTGCTCATCATTACACCAAACCCTAAAAAACAAGCAAGTGCATCAGCAGCTTGTGGTAAATACTCCCTACCACCTGGCGGTAGCACCCCAACGTGATGAATAAGTATAGTAGCCAGAGTACCCGCATAACTTGCCACTAAATCTTGTGGCTGATTAATCTGATTAGGATTAAAAGAAATATTAATCGTATGGCTTGGCGGCACAATTAAATGGCTGCCTTCGCCACGTATTTCATTGCTAAATTCAAAGTGTGGAAAAACTTGCGGTTGTAATTGCTGCGGTGCAACTAGTTGGATAGGCCATGCGTTCATACCCGCGTAATTAGTAACGCGGTTAAAAACATTACTCGCCATTTCTTCAATGCTCGATACCGAATCAGGGAAAAAAGTGGCCGTTGGCAGTATTATTTGAGTGTGCTTTGTAAAAAACTCAGCATCAAAGTTTTCTACAGCCCAAATAAATGTATCAATAAGCCATTGCTGTTCTTGCTGCTCTAATAATGGCTTTGATTTAAATAAAGCTAACATAGTGTGCTCTTTTAGGTTTTAGTTTAGGTGCTTACGTAGGTGCTAACTTAGTCTTTTTGTGTAAGCGCCCAGTCCCACGCTTGAGTATTGTATAGCGGCACTGTTGATAGCGCATGGTGGTGGCTACCACTGGACTCTTTAGTTGAGTACGATAAGTACAATAAAGTACGATTTTCAGCATCGTAAATACGACGCACTTTTAGTGATTTAAATAATATACTTTTAGATGATTTAAAGATCACTTCGCCCGATTTGCTACGGTCTATTTTTTGTAGCTGCTGCGCTGTAATTGGCCCCGTTTGACGACACGCTATAGACATATCAGAGGGATCAGAAAAGTCCAAATTAGCCTCTATATGACTAATATGACAAGTAACGCCCTCAACAATAGGATCTTGCTGCGAATTTACCACAACATCCTTAGTTGTAAATAACCCAAGGCTTACCGACGCAACATCGTCAGAGCAAGCACTTAACGTAACAATTGCACATGCAAGTAAAGCTAAACGTTTAAATTTTTGTGGTAATTTCATACTTATCCTTAATCAATATATAGGTAACTTAGTAGATGAGTTACTAAGCGAAGGTTCACCTGTTTGTTTTTATACTAACATCAAAAATAAATACGACTAAATTAGTTTAAAGTAAAGATTTTAGATAGCTCAGGGTTTAGTGACCCCTCTTGTATTTGATACAATTACCTCTCGCTCATGCAGTAACTCATAATAGGAAACGCCTAAATGCCGCACATTATTATTGAACACTCAGAAGACCTCCCCGTTTTACCTCAAGTACTGGTAGAAAAAATTCATACAACCGCTTTCGAAAGTAACTTGTTTGAATTAGAAACCATAAAAACACGTGCTATTGCTTATCAGCAATATCAACTTGGCGCAGGAAAATCAGGGTTTATACATATCGCGGTACATATTTTGGCAGGACGCTCAATTGAGCAAAAACAAATGTTAAGCGAACTGCTACTTTCATGTTTAAAAACATATTGCAGAGCATCAGACAGTCTAAGCGTAAATATTTACGATATTGAGCATGAGATATACCGTAAAAATTAGTTAACTCTTGTAGTTTTGAGCAATAAAAGTAAATACTAGTAAGTAAAAAGCCCCAATAGGGTAATGCCAGTCAGTTAAGCTGACTGGCATTTTTCTTTTTATGGGGATAC
>NZ_WTKZ01000060.1:0-23142 GCF_011378805.1 Pseudoalteromonas sp. Z9A6 | reverse complement strand
GATCAACCCTTTTTTGAAGAAAACTTGAAATAATGTGCTGTTCGCTGAGAATTTGAGCTAAACACGTTAAAAATACAACATAACCATCAAATTATTAACAACTAACGGGGTTCAAAGCTATTTTATATTAGAAGTAGAGTTAAACGATCTTCATATAGAGGCTTACACCCCAGATGATCAATACGATCGTTAATGAAAGTGTTACGGCTGCAGATCCCATATCTTTGGCCCTACCTGACAATACATGTAACTCTGTACTTACTCGATCTGTTAATGCTTCAATGGCGGAGTTTAGTAATTCAACTATTAATATAATAAGCAGTGAGCCAATTAGTATTGCCCAGTGCAATAGTGATGAAGCAAGCCAAAATGAAATAGGAAATAATATAAGGCTTAATAGTAGCTCTTGCCTAAATGCTGCTTCTTCTTTAAATGCTGCTTTAAAGCCAAGGTAAGAGCAATAGGTTGCTTTGAAAACACGCTTGAGGCCTAAGCCATTTGGTTTTAATACATCTTTCATTAATAAACTCTATGAATGAAGGTCAAAATAAAGCCCCGCACTGCGAGGCTTTTTATTTATGCTACGCCGTATTGATCACGGTAAGCTTTAACTGAGGCTAAATGCTCATCCATTGTGCCTTGGCTTTCAAGGTAACTGATAAGATCAGCTAATTTTACAATTGAAATCACTTTGGTATTAAAGTCACGCTCAACTTCTTGAATAGCTGATAATTCAGCTTTACCCTTTTCTTGGCGATCTAACGCAATTAAAACACCACTAAGATCAGCACCATTTTGTGCAATGATTTCCATCGACTCACGAATCGCAGTACCTGCAGTAATTACATCGTCAACTAGCATAATTTTGCCATTAAGTTCTGAGCCTACTAATGTACCGCCTTCACCGTGTGCTTTTTTCTCTTTACGATTAAAGCAGTAAGGTACATCTTTATCATGATGATCCGCCAAGGCAACCGCTGTTGTTGTCGCTATTGGAATACCTTTGTACGCAGGACCAAATAATACATCGTACTCTATAGCAGAATCTTCGAGTGCCGATGCATAAAAGCGACCTAAACGCGCTAAGTCTCGACCAGTATTAAACAAACCAGCATTAAAAAAGTAAGGACTTGTGCGTCCAGACTTTAATGTAAACTCACCAAATTTTAACACCTGCTTCTCTAGAGCAAATTCTATAAACTCTTTTTGATAATCTTTCATATCTTGTGGCCTACCTATTTATGCTAATGCTTGCTTTTGTACGTCAATTATTTCACGAATAGAATGTTTAGCTAAAGTAAGTAACTCATCTAGCTCATCAAACGAAAAAGGTTCGCCTTCAGCTGTACCTTGAATTTCAATAATTTTACCTGTTTCGGTTAAAATTACGTTCATATCAGTCTCTGCTGCTGAATCTTCAATGTATTCTAAATCGCTAATTGCTTGGCCTTTGTAAATACCAACTGAAATAGCTGCAATCATATGTTTAAGTGGGTTTGAATTAATCATACCTTTTGCACGCATATGTGTTAGTGCATCAACAAGTGCAACACATGCACCACTTATAGAAGCTGTACGTGTACCGCCATCAGCTTGAATAACGTCACAGTCAATGGTAATTGTGTTTTCGCCAAGTGCTTTTAAGTCAACAGCCGCACGAAGTGCACGTGCAATTAAGCGTTGAATTTCCATAGTACGACCGCCCTGCTTACCACGTGCAGCTTCTCGAGCATTACGCGTATGCGTTGCTCGCGGTAACATACCGTATTCAGCATTGATCCAACCTTTACCCTGACCTTTCATGAAACGAGGAACGCCCGATTCAACAGTAGCTGTACAAAGTACTTTGGTGTTACCAAACTCAACAAGTACTGAGCCTTCAGCATGCAAAGTATAATTACGTGTAAATGTAACAGGTCTAATTTGGTTAGGTGTTCTTTCGCTTGGACGCATTGACGATCCCCTTAATTCAGAATTTGCGACATTATAAGTGTATGTGGGTATAGATACCATGTTGATTTAAATAAATAGCTGTATGCAAAATATTCAGTGTATTAAATTTTCCCTAGAGCTTAAGCAGTGTTACGGTATAATCATCATAATATTGTATTTATAAATTTAGGAAAATATCCATGATCCACAGTATGACAGCTTATGCGCGTCGCGAAATAAAAGGCGATTGGGGTACTGGCACTTGGGAAGTTCGCTCAGTAAACCAGCGTTACCTTGAAACATTTATACGCGCACCAGAGCAATTTCGTGGCATGGAGCCCGTTATTCGTGAGCGTTTACGCAAACACTTACAACGCGGTAAAGTTGAGGTCTTTTTAAAGTTTGTGGCAAATCCAGCCCACGTTGGCGAGCTATCAATTAACCAAGCCCTTGCTGAACAACTAATAAATAGCGCTAAATGGGTTCAACAACAAAGTAATGGTGATATTAACCCTGTTGATATATTACGTTGGCCTGGCGTTATGGAAGCAGAAGAGCTTGATATGGATAGCGTTAATACAGCATTAATAGCTGGTCTTGATCAAGTAATCGAAGATTTTAAATCTGCACGTGGCGATGAAGGTGCAAACCTTGAAGAAATGATAGCAATACGCCTTGATGCAATTCTAGAGCAAGTAGAAATTGTAGAAACGCATATGCCTGAGATTGCTAAATGGCAGCGTGAAAAACTTGCTCAAAAGCTAGAAGACTTAGCAGCAAACATTGACGAGTCACGCCTTGAACAAGAACTTATTTATCTTGCTCAAAAACAAGATGTAGCTGAAGAACTAGATCGCTTAAAGTCTCACGTTAAAGAAACTAAAAAAATCCTTAAAAAAGGAGGCGCATGTGGCCGCCGCTTAGATTTTATGATGCAAGAATTTAATCGTGAAGCAAACACGTTAGCGTCTAAGTCTATCAATAGTGACATCACTACTGCAGCCGTAGAGCTAAAAGTACTAATTGAGCAAATGCGTGAGCAGATCCAGAACATTGAATAGACTCCACGCAGGTCTCAATGTGATTTAAAAACATTTAAAATCAACGCCTTAACAAACCAAAACTCTACACAAGTCCATTGACTTCCATCTAAAACCACCACCAAGTGGTGGTTAATATGGTGGGTATGGTACACTTACTTAAAACCTAAGTGGTGGGTAAAACCTTGCCCACCTGTATCATGGCTATTAAAGGTGGATTATGGCTAAGCTAACGGTAAAAAAAGTAGAGTCACTTATAAAAGCGGGTGGCAATAAAACACAGCGCTACGCTGATGGTGATGGCTTGTACTTGGTTGTTCCTTCTTCAGGCACAGCCAGTTGGATGCTGCGTTTTACTTCAAATAAAAAACGCCGCGAAATGACGTTAGCAAAAGTCAAAGATCTTACCCTGGCAAACGCTCGCCTTGAAGCCGCCACTAAAATGAAACAAGTGCGCGATGGTTTTGACCCATTAATACAACGAAAGCGCGCCGAGCAAGAAAGCATTAAAACAGTTAATGACTTATTTAATGACTGGTATCCCACCTTAGTAAAGCGTTTAAAATACCCTGAGATCCCAAAGCGCGTATACACTAAAGATATTGCTCCGGTAATTGGTGATATAAAGCTCGACCAAATAAGCGCGCGCGATATACGCACCACTATTAATGCTATAACAGCCGCAGGTAAACCTACAATTGCAAACGATGCACTTGGCTATTGTAAGCAATTATTTAACCATGCAATAAAACTAGACCTAATAGCAGGAAACCCAGCCTCTGCATTTACAGTGCGTGACGCAGGCGGTGTAGAAAAAAGTAAAGACAGAGCATTAACCACCAGCGAACTTAAGCAATTTTTCGATACTGCCAAAAAAAATCCAATGAGCTTCACCCGTGACAACTACTTAGCCTGTACTTTATTAGTGTGTTTAGGGGTGCGTAAGTCTGAATTATGCGAAGCAAAGTGGGAAGAGTTTGATTTAGAAAAAGCTGTGTGGGAGCTACCAAAAGAGCGCAGTAAAACCAATGTAGGCCTTAGTATTCCTTTGGCCCTACCGGTAATACAGTGGTTTGAAGAGCTAAAAATGAGAAGTTGTGGTTCTGACTATGTGTTCCCTAGCCGTCGCGCCAGTAAAAATCCACATATGGGGCCTGATACGCTTAATCGCGCTATCACTAAGTTATTTGGCCATGAGCCAGGTAAAAAGAAACAGCCACCAAACTTAATGGGCGATATGCCTCACTTTACTGTTCATGACTTACGCCGCACCTGTCGTACTTTACTTGCACAGCAAGGCACCCCCGGCTATGTAGCCGAGAGATGCTTAAATCATAAGTTAAAAGGGGTAGAAGGTATTTATGATAAGTACGATTACTTTGAAGAGCGCAAAATTGCGTTAGCATCATTAGCTACAACGATTGAAGAAATGGTTAGTACCATTAATTAAAGTAGTTTACTGGCCTAATTTTATATCAATTGATTGGCGCTTTATTTTTAAGCCAATCTTGTTGTTTTAAGCGCTCCCAGGCAGCCAAAATATGAGCAGGCTTCATTTTTGATTTTCGTGCATTCCAACTATGTACCGAGTTAATAAGTAGATCATCAGTAATGTCATTACCTTCTAACTCATTAGTGGCAACCCAATGTACAGTTGAAAGTAACTCCATACCGTTTTGCGACTCAAAGCCTTCTATTAGCCTGGCTACTTTATCAAACCGTTGTTTTGTTTCTGGGCATGCTTGCAAATAGTTAAGTGCCTCAATAGCAGCATCATCTTTAAGCTCTATTGGCGTATCTGGCTTGTTTATGCCATCTGCATAACCAGTAATAAAGTGGCCTTCCATTTTATCTAACACATGGCGAAGTACATCGGCATAAGGGCCATAATGGTGCTTTTGAAATATCACCTTGTTTAGTGGCTCACCCGCTGCCGTTAAAAAATACACAAGCTTTTGTACTTCTAATAGCGATAAGCGATAACCAAATCCAGTAGAGGTATAACGTTCTATCAAACCTAAAACGGCAGCTCTACCGAGTGTCATATCGGGCCTTTTAGTTTTATTAGGCATCGCCTGGGCCGTTGGAGCATTTTGTGGCGGGTATACACGCCATTCAACATCTGGTAATTCACTTAAAGAGCTCTGTATAAGTGAATCAACTGCATGCCAATCTAAGCCCCCTAAGCCGCTTCCCAGTGCTGGTAGGGCGACTGATTTAAGTCCTAATCGCTTTACTTCAGCTTTTAGGCTATTCAGCCCTAGCTCTATATACTCAAGCTTAGAACTACCTTTCCAGTGCGCTTTAGTAGGAAAGTTAATAATATAAAATGGTGCATTAATAGAGTTAAGCTCAACAGTTAGCACTTCACCTGTTACCAGCTCTTTATCATCACAAGCTTTTTTGTATACCTTAAAATTATCAGGAAAGGCCTTTTTAAATTGCAAAGCAAGCCCTTTACCCATTACACCCACAGTATTAACTGTGTTGATAATAGCATCAGCTTGATCATGTAATATATTGCCAGTTTGATAAATAATCATCTTAACCTCAGTAGTACCACTGCGGCATAACTAATACCTCAGGTTTATGTTGCACAGCTTGAAGTAACATATTTACTTCATCAGCAACATCTTGTGTTTTTACGCCTATTTGGCGAATAGCTGTCCACTGTACAGATTCAAACGCTAAAAACTCAGCTTGTTTTTCTTCTTTAAAATCCTGCCAATAGCGTTCATTAATAATACGTTTAATATCTAACTCATTAATACGTGTAAAATCATCAATTTGCTCTGCATAATCTAAATCAGCATGAATATCAGTAAAAAAGCAATGTTGGTTTCCCAGGCGCACTGTTTCTGTGTCGCTAATTAAGTGTAATACCTTATCTTGCCCACCGCCAAAATCATCATGCCCACAATGAATAACATACAACATGACTGAACGCGGACAAAAATTAAATGGTACATACTGGCCAATCGTACCACCCGCAGCCACTTTTACAAGGCGAACTAAACGGCGTTGTTTAATATGGTTATAGCCAATATTTTGGTTAACTAAACCAAGCTCAATACGTTTAGCGTCAGACCACAAGCAACCTTGGCCTAAAATACTAGCTAAGTTATCAATGTGCGTTATGTGCGAGACCTTGACCGTCATTATCATCTCTCTTTACTGTAACCCTATGACTCATTTTTTCTCACTCCATCCAGAAGTCATTAACTCACTAAAGTCTCTTCTGGATAAAACGTTAGAGCAATCTCGCCAATCTTTATCCGAAGGTTCCATAGTGCTCGTATAACGAAGGTCAAAACCATTAGCTTTCTTTTGCGCGTCGATGTACTCATCCATTTTTTCGCCCATCGACTCAATATCTTCTATCCACTCATCTTTAATCGTATCTGGCAATGCGCCAAACAAGTTGTAACGGTCCTGCATACGTTCAGAAAGCTTGTCATATACCTTTTCATCAACAGTTTGTTCATTGACCAAATTAAGCATATCCACTTGCTCACGAACTTGTCCAAAACGCTTAATACGACCTATTCTTTGCTCCAGCTTGGTTGGGTTCCAAGGGAGATCAACATTTATAAGTGTGCCTAACGTTTGTAGATTCAAGCCCTCACAAGCTGCATCTGTAGCTACCATAATTTCTAATTGGTGCTCGGCTACCATTTTCTTTAAGGTCTCACGCTCGATATTCACGCTATCACCTTTTTGGTATAAACGACTTCTACCTGCACCAGCATATAAACCTACTGCTTGATTTGGATATCGCTCAGCTAAAGAGTCTGCAACCCATTTTGCTGTGTCGTAGTACTGACTGAAAATAATAACCCCATGCTTGAGCCAATCCTCCTGCTCTAAGTAATGCAGTACAGCACGTAGTTTCGGATCTTCATCAACACTTTCTAAACTGGTAATCATCCGTTCAAGAACCGCTATTTCTTCTGGGCTTTCCGCTTTTAATTCAACCAATTGCTCATCGCTTTCTTCTTGAACGGTTCGCCCCTCTAGCAGCATTTTGGCTGTATTTAAACCGGCAACAATACTTGAACAAATACGTTGCTCCATAAGGTTCTTCATAAACCCACTGCCTTTTCCGCTTTGCGACAGCGCTTTACCAAAATGTCGAGCTTCTGTATAAGCCTGGCGGAATTCTTCACTAGTAATTAGCGCCTTGCCCGTAAACAAACTGCCAAATTTATGCTCTTTTTTGGCTAATTTCCTATCTGGGTGAACATGTACGCCAATACGAGGGAGTAAGTTTGCATCCTCTAGTGTCACGCGCTTACGTAGAACAATATGACGAACAAATGGATTCTCGCGCTGAAAGAAACTAGCCCCTGCAATATCACGATCTAGCTCGTCTTCTAGGTAGTCCCTAGAGTCCTCGGATAGATCAGTTAATGGATTTCTAATATCTGACTTTCGATTATTTAGGAGATCAAGATCCTCTCGAATGGAGCGAACCAGCTTCCTTGAATGCTTTTCGTTACTAGAATCAACCATCGGAAGCGGTGAACGTAACAACTCCCATGCAAAACTAGGTGAGCTTACATGCTGCTCACCAGACAAAATAGGTAGTACATCTTTTGGACGATGCCATTTGGCCAGATCATTCCCTAGTACAAAGTTACCTTCTCCTTGATGCAGTATACCCATAAGGTCCCAAAGGTCTTCTGAACGAGTTTGAATAGGCGTGGCTGTGCCCAAGATCACATGATCAGAACGTGCAGCGACATCACGCATAAAAGCAAGTAAATTGTTAGGGGTACCTGCTTCCTTTCCAAAGCCTTGTCTGCTTCGAGCCTTATGTGCTTCATCAAGAATGGTGAGGCCAAACCTTAAACCCAATAGATGCTCTTTCTCTAACGATTCTTGCATCATCAACCCAGTAGACACTATACCAATACGCAAAGGGCACTTGGCGATAAATTCCTGTCCTGAAGGCGATAGCACTCGCTCATCCGAATCAATCCATGCCTTTTTTTGTGTATGCCATCTGGCACAAGGAATACCTAGCTTATCGATCATCTCTGTTTGCCACTGCTCACACAGTGTTGCTGGCGCAAAAATAATAACGGGTTTACGCTTTTTGTTTTCTTTATCACTTAGAAGGCAAAGGCTCAATGCGGCAGTTGCCATTGATAACGTTTTCCCTAGACCAACCTCATCAGCAATAAGCAAACGTACAATGCCATGATTACGATAGTGACGAATACACTCGGTAACAAAACCTTGCTGCCATGGCCTTAATGAAAAACCCTGTCGATAGAGCGGTGATTCAATCAATGCAGCAGGTGCTACGTCATCTTCATCATCAATCTCATTAAATCCGATTTCATGGCGATATCCACGTCGTTTAACCTCACGTATTACTGCATGAGGTAGCTGACGAGCCGCGTTCCATAAGTATTCAAACTCTTCTTCTATCCATGCCACCCCCTCAGGAGAATCATCCTCCCAAAGGATCTCATAGTGCCTTTGCCAGCCACTGCTCGTTTCATTCATTGAGCCCATGAAACCCAGCTTTCGGCCATCCACACACTCGATGACTCCGGCTTTACCATGCAAAAAACCACACACACTGTCAGGTGCAACACGAATAACTTGTCCATGTTTAGCTAAAAAGCTATCAAGCCTTCGATAACGGTCGCGGTTAAGCAGAGCTTCCGTCTCTATATCTTGCTCATTCCATCGGCCAATCATCTTAGACTCTCGAAGCTGAGCTACTTTCAAGTCGTCAGGGTGAATATCCACGTTACAGACGATTTTAACGTCAGGGATCGCCTCAATGAGCTCATGAGCAACTTCAAATAAAGAACTGGTAAAGTAACCCGCAATGCGCTTGTAGCTGCGAGCTCCTTTCAAATGTTCAAGTAAAAAGCTACTATCAAGCCGGTGGGTTCGCGAAGAAAACCGTTTGATCGCCATGTATTATCCTCCCTAATACCATGAGTAATTCTTCATCTATCGCTTAGTTTCCTAACGCTCGCATATTGCGTAAACGAGCACCCAATACTTCAGCAACATCTCGTGTGGCTTGCTCCGGTGCTTTGTTTTCAACGAACTTCAGAATATCAATCAAAACTGGTCGAATCTCCATAAAGTCTGGTAGCTCCTCCTGAAGGTGACTAATCACAGTTTGAGGTTCTGCTTCGGCTAATAGTTGCTGTAAACCTATAATTAACTGCCCTAACCAAGTGGATCCTATCTCGTTGCTCTCTGTTAAATCACGAGATATAAACTCTGGGATGCGTTTCAATTGAGCTTTGTTGGCAGCCATACTTCCCATTACACGCGTGTAATCTTCAACACGGAATGCTTTAGCAAAGTTTTGGTAATTGTCTAACTTGCCAGCTCCAGTGGTCTCAATATCCATCATTCTTAAATAAAAACGTTGGATACCACTTAGTTTCTGCCATGTATCGGCACTTAATCCTTCAGGTACTAAAAGACTGTTTGCAGCCTCTGCCGCTTGTTGAACAATTTCATCAACTACGGTTTCTTCACCTTTAGTGCGAGGGCGCAGCGCAAATGTTGTCACGTCTTCACCACCAATATGGGTGTAAGATGTGAGCACTTTTAATGCGGCTGCATAACCTGCCATTTGTAAGTCAGAATCGTTAAAAACAGGCTCGCCCATCTTATCTTTCACTTCATCGTTCAGATGCATCATGGTCTCGATCTGATTTTTCACTTCAGCTCGAACAGCAGGTAACAAACGCTGTTTGAAGCCTGAATTTTCACCAGCAGGGCGTTTACGTAACATCAAAATCACAGTGCCTTGAACATAGCCACCTTTTTTTAGCTCTGAGGTTGTTTCTGTAGCTATATACCAAGCCCCAACTACTTGAAGTCCTGCGGCCCAGAATATGCTAACCATATCTGACCATACACCTGTATCTTGGTGGGTAAACATCACACATTGCATACCGTTATCCGGCATATGGTCTGCCATTGTCTTATAAGCACTAACCATACCTTTACGGAAATCATCGCCAGAACCTTTAATCGCAAGAGCTCTTCTAGAGTCCCAAGTCCAATTATCAAATGGGGCTGGTGGATTTTTACGCAACCAAGCGATAAAGTACTCAGTAATTTCATGGTAGTTCACTGCATCTGCGTATGGAGGGTCCGTAATATATATATCATTATTTGCTGATATTTGATTACTCGCCGAAGAGTGTAATTCAGTATCCTGAAGCAAAGGAATGGATGGATAATTTTGTACAAATTCGCAATCAAAAAATGATCGGTTAGCCCAGTTGTACAAGGTATTCAACGCCTGATTAGAGAATACGTTGGAAGTAAAATCACTTCCCCCTCCCGATGAATATCGTACAATCCAGCGAGATAGTTTTGAGCAAAAATCCAGTGTTCCACAAAACTCTGGGATTAGTTCTGGAGTATTTATTTCTTGCTTCAGAAAGGCCAAATTCAGGAGATCTCTTGGTGTAAATAATTGATGCCAATAACGCCAGCCGCGCGTTCTTATGAGCTCATCCGTTTTATCACCCGGTTCGATTTCCATGTCTGGGATTATTCCCAGTGACTGCCAGCTCTGAATGTTTTCAGATAAGATTTCATCTACCAATTTTTCACGGGCGATATCTTCGTCTCGTATCCCTGTAAAAAATGTCATTTTTCTAGACTCGTTTACAGTGTCACTAGTAATCCACTGTATTGCATATAGCCTTTCTTGGAAAACATCACTTTCTCTTGGCTTGAAATCTAGCTTTTCCCATAGCCTCAACTGGTTTTTGGTTTTTCCATCATGGTCTCTAAAGTCGCCTCTCAGGGTCTTAATGGGCGTGCGATACACCTTACCATCTAGCTCGTAAACCATTTTTCCATCTTGGACGGAGCCAATTTTGGCAGCTTCTAATTCGATATCAGAAACATCACTGACTACCTCAATCACAAACGATTTAAGTTCCTTATTAGGTATAAGCTTGGCAATCGTATTCTGCCTCGGTGAAATGACCCACGAAGAAGACAGGGGAACCATCCAACCTGTTTCAGGACATCGAGCTTCAATGCAATACAAGAAAGCTTTTGCACGATTTCCTTCACAATCGTGTTCAATCCCTAAATCAGCTATTTTTTGTTCTACCCTATTTTTGACCTGTAATTGCTTTTCAATTATTGACTTATGGACATCGGGTTGAGCTCCGATAATGTTAAAATTTCCCCAAGTCAACATGCAGGCGATTGGGTTTAAGTCAGAAGCGTATACATCACAACCTAATCTAGCAGATTCAAACGGTATTGAACCGCCACCAGTAAAGGTATCGGCTACCTTGGGGCGATGTCCATAGCGAAGTTGCCCGAGTTGAGCTACCAGTTCTTGATGAGATTCAGCATTTATACCCAGGCTTTGGTAATGCTGATTAATGCAGGGCCATATGTGTGCGTAGAGCCACTCTTGATCAACTTCCTCCGGTCTTTTGCAAAGACTAGCCTTGTTCTCATACCCATCAATGTTTTCCAGATACTGCAAGTAAATAGCCAGCTTTTCGCTTTCAGCTATATCGCGACGCCAGCGTAGTTTTAAGGCAAGAGAATCACTATTGATTGGAAACTTTAAGATATCTACCTCATTGAAATTCGCATCAGTAACTTTGACGTTGTGACCAAAATAATCCCAAGGATTATGCAGTTCAATACGAGCAGCGATCTCAGAAGGTTTAACGCTTTTTTTAATCAGCGCACGCTTAGCAAGGCTTTCAATATCAAAGCCCATCAGCATTTCGAATACTTCTAGGTCTTTTTCTTTGTCTTCGGTTTGAGGTAGGAGCGTTCCCAATACTATCGCTCGAACGAGGATAAGAGGTTTTCTGCCTTTCCAATAAGAACCCAGTGAGGTTAACGTCTGTCCAGGACCGGCCTTTCGCTCCTTTTGAGCTTCAAAGGAAACTTTTTGTGCGGGAAAGACTGCTTCGATAAGAGCAGGGGCATCTTTTAATGCAAAAGGCGTTAGTTGTGCCATTTAGTACTATCTCCAAAAAGAGCGACATACTAGAAATTCGCTCTATATCAATTTAGGTATATTCAGGGGCAAAGCTTTCTCGTCGCCCCGCAGCAGAATTAGTTAGTTTTTTTACCGTAACCCAGCTCTTTGAGGCTGCGCCCTTTTAAGTCCCGCCAAGCATCCATGCCACTACGAGGATTACCTGCAATCACACAAGCAGCCAAACTTGGACTTTTAAACGTATATTCTCGTGTAAAAGAGTAAACCCCTCCGTCCTCGACAAGAGCACCTTCATCTAAAAGCTTCTGCCGTAGTTCACGAATAGCAGGTCGTAACGATTTCGCCACAGCTATATTTGCCGTCGAGCCTTTTCCAACAATAAATTCAGGCTTACTCATATCACCAATAGGGTGGCCACCTGCTTTAGCCTTCTTGGCTTCAAATAGGAATAGGACATCCTCCGCCAATGAACTCTCTACTTTAGGTTCAGTAGCAGGCAATCGCGTTTCATCTTGTACTATTGGGTTTGCATTGCCAGTTGACAACTCAGCTAAACTTTCATCTGCCTTCTGTGAACTCTCATTAGATGGTTGCAGATTGCCTTCACTATCGCCTTGAACCGATGAGTAACTTGGTGATAGTTCACGAGCTTGCTTGTCTTTGTCCAATGACTCTGTTTGTACTATATCCCCAAGAGCATGGCGCAACGCAATACGCCAACCGACATCGCGCTCATCCTTATGGCCAGTACTCATTGCCGTCATGCCAAATAACCACCAGCGCTCTTCAGGACGAAGGGCTAACCAGTTACGAACAGCCACAGAGATATTTTCAACATCCATACTCTCAACTGCCCAAGCAAGTACACAAAGCTCTTTACCCAGCAAACGATCGACAACATTCTCACCGACTTTCCAAGAGCTTGGCTTTAGATCGTAGCTTTTTAATCGAGCATTGAACGCTCGCTGTACCTCAGCACGTATTGCAGTCCAGCAAGGACGCTCTAAAACCACACGCTCAACGACTGAGTGCTCTTCGCTCTGAGCTTGCATACCCAGATGCTCACTAATTTCTACTTTGCCACTATTCGCTTTTGGAATAATAACTTTAAAGTGATGAGGATCGCTGGACGCTGGAACGCCAAAACCAAGCGTCGAATACTTAGCCGCATTTTGTTTTGCAGTTACCTTTGACATCTACTTCTCCTCATCACTGTTTACTTTATACATACAGGGCTATTCTTCCTGCGCCACATCACCAGGGCGAAGCTCAATACCGGCTAACTTAGCAAACTCTTTTGCTTCAAAACCATTTTCAAACTCGATGCCATCCCTTACGTTGACTGTGACTGCTGCATCTTCCTCATTAAGTAGCTCTCTTAGGCTGTTTACTGTTTTTTCTATCATGGTAGCTGTAACTAGACGTTCACCAAAGCGGATACCAACGGTGTTTTCACCTTCACCAATTTCAATCCTAACGCCTTTGAATTGAGTTGAAGCCTGATCTTTAAAACGATTGATAACTGAGAAAACCTTATCGGTGGTATCAAGCGATACACGCCTTGTACTACTGATTTGTGCTGGTTTAGTGTCGTCAATCTTTACAGTTTTATCGCCAACATGGGGTATGGAAAATTCCACTGTCTTAGAGGCTTCACCTGATTTGGCGTAAACTAATAACAGCGATGCATCCGAACCGATATCGAATGGCTTGTCATAAGCTGAGCCATCTTTAGGGTTAGAGCCATCTAATGTGTAAAACATGTCAGCATTTGGCGTACATTGCAGAGTGATTTTTCGTTTATCTGCTAACGCCTCAACCTGATGCCTGATTTTAAGGTCTGCAACCCAACGAGTAGCTGGGCCTGCTTCATATTTACCACTTGGATCTCTTACTTGAAAATACAGCGTACTTTCAGTTGTGCTGAAGCTTTCACTATCTTCAACTTGCGCGTCAATTTCTAAAACCTCAGCCTTTGTTGAATAGTGAATAACAGGACTGTCACCTGCATTTCGTGGCGTTAGGCTAAGTACTGACTCTCCAGTATCTGGATGCGTGCTTAGTAAAGATACGTTCACGCTGGTTTTCTCTTTAGGGAATGGCCCTTTTTCAATGTAACCATCTTCACCTTGGCGCCAGCGACCTTGTTTAAGTGCTTCTGCTTTTAGTGTATCCATGCCACTGTTACCAGGCATCCAAGGCCAAGCAGGGTTACACTTAGCTTTACTAACAACATCTTTCCAAGGGGTACGTCTATTCCCGGCACCTGAAGGCCATAGCTCCGCTTCTGCCATTGCAAAGTACTGAGCAAAATCATCTTTTAGATCAGCTGCTAACTTATAGTTGGCGCGAGGATCAGCCATTAACTTGTCAATTTGGACTTCGGCGGACTGTTCACCATCGCCGATTTTTAATCCATTATCGATAGTGACCTTTAACAATTGCTCAGCACCATCTATAGGATCTATTCCAGGAAATAAAATGGTGTTGTATGACGCAGATAGAGCTTTTGAAAAACGGCCTTCTGCTTCTTCTAGTCGATCCCTAGCTTCTTCGAATAAGGTATCTCCAGATTTAAGCTTTTTGTTAATTAGCTCTATTGCATACAGCTCACGTAATCTCTCTTCGACAGCATCCGCCATGATGCTGTCTTGTCCCGTTAATACTAAAAGATTGTTTTTTTCTTGCTGGAACTCAAAGAAGTTCATTAGTTCGTTTGGTGGCACTCTACCATCAGGTTTAATAACAATGAGAGTACGAGGACCACTAAGCTTAAGCTCATCCATTCGAGGCAAAATCTGAACATCTTGATAGGTATTGCGAGTGTTAGGCTGCAATATCCCTTTAAGGCGATTAATCAACGCTTGGTCAATTTTGGGTTGTGGAACTTCCTTTGCACTTCGCTCTATCTGACGAGATAAATTTTCTGTTTCTTTAATGAATAAACGTTCATCTTCACGGTGCAAGTACCATGCTTGTTCACGTAATTTTTGAATAGCTTCTAAAAATTCATCTGCTTTTCGGTTTGGTGCTGCTAAAAACTCGATGATTTCGCTTTCAGATAGACCAATGCGACCACCAACCGCTCTAGAGAGAGACGAAGCTAACAAGAGAGTCATTAATTGAGCGGAAGCATCATTACCTTGTTCTGCATCGATAATCTCTGAAATTGAATCACCCTTGTCTGCAATGTCTCGTGTTATTGCAGGGACTAGCTTCGGAGAGATTCTCTCAATCTCATCCTTCACTTGCTCATCATTTAAATCAAGGTGTTGAGTACCAATCAGGAACACGTCATCAGTTTTTCGCTGGTCAACACTTTTTAGAAGTCGAGCAGTAAACTGCATCAAACCACGGGTTTGGCGGAAGCCTTCATTTTCTTTGAATAACGCAACTAAATGCTTGAAAGAAGGGTGGAACGGATATGTCTCGCGAATTTGGTCAGCAATCTGCTCAATACTTGATGCAATAATGTAGCCGCCGTCTTCAGCCTTCTTGATTTGCTGTGCATACTCTTCTGCAATGTCATTGATTACTTGCTCATCAGGCATTTCATCAACAAGTCGTTTTTTCAAAATGTCATAGATTTCATTGCCCGATAATTGTACCGGGGTGATCGTCATTGATTGACGGCGAGTTTCTTGTTGCAGGTTAGAAATAGAGTCTGCAAGCGCTTTTGTCTGAGCCTTATAGCTGCCTGAAAGGTTCGCCATAACGATACAGCAATTTGGTAGCTCTAAAGCCGCACTCATTAACGTACTTAGGCTATACACCACCATATCTGCTAACGTGCCAGAACCTAGAACCTGCGTACTAGCAACGTTCAAATAAGGAGGTAGCTCATCGATCATAATCAGAGTTGGCGTGTCTCCGATGATGTCTTTCCATTTCTGCTGATCGACAGGTTTAGGCCCATTAAACCAGTGCTCTTTGATTTCTTCTTCAGCACCTAGCTGAGTACAGATATCACCCCAGATATAATTACTAGGGTTGTTTCGGCCATTGAAAGCAGCAATGCGAGCGTTACCAAAATCTAAACGACTATTAAGGGACTCTGGCAAAACAGTAGGTCTTAGGTGAGCATGTTTAGCAAGTAAACCTAAGGCGATCATCATGTGGGTTTTACCACCACCCATTGCTTGAGTTAATTCGAAAACAGCTTGATCAGACTTTCCTGACAACCTTAGCATGCCTTCGCGAAAAAGTTGCTCCATACCGTGAGTAACGAAGTTTCGAGAAAAGAACTCACTTCCATCACCAGCATCAGTGATTAGGTCTGCGAGGTTTTCAATCCCTTGACTCATCCTGTAATCTTGAATTACGGGATTGAAACTACATGCCTGTTTAACCGTTTTGATCATTATTACTGCTCCCTTTGTTGATCTGATTTTGTTGGGGTTTCTATGGCTATATTATTTTTTTCACAATGCTCACGTATCATCACTTCTACCATATTTGCAACTGAACGGTGCTCTGATTGAGCTGCTGCACGTAACGCTTCCTTCAAATGTGGTTCGACTCGAATAGTCAGCGTCGCAGTTTTTGTGGTAGCCATTTAACTCTCCAATAATGCCTGCAAATGTACTGCATTTAGCTTACACTAACATGGTCGTTATTGCACTCTTCCACTTTACTTAACATCCACTCTTCAACGTCGCTTTCAAGCCAAGCTTTGCGCTTACCTGATACGGTAAAGTTTTTAGGGAACTCCCCGTTACTCATTAGTTTATATATGTTGCTTTTGCACAATGTTGTTTTGTTTATTACTTGCCCTAGGCTGAGGAAATTTATCATTTTGAACCCTGTTATGTTGTTTAACTCATAACAAAGGCCGCCGTGTTATTTTTTACTTTTGTCTGTTCAATAAGCGCAGCTAACGATGCCTTTTAAAGGCAACACAAATACAACTCACAAGCTGGCAGCACCAGCTTGTGAGTTATACAAATTACAATTGACGGTTTGCCGCTGCTAGTGCATACCTATAAGCGGCATGCTTACCTGCTAAGCGGTTATCTGCTTTTTTTACTTCAATGTGCCTATTCGCGCTAAGTTTATCTACCAGCCGCCAAAGGTCTTCATTAGTTATTGGCTTTTTATTTGCCTTACGCCAATCTCTGCGTTTCCAGCCTGCTAGCCAGTCATTAAAACCATCTACGCAATAGTCGCTACTTGAATAGATAATATCGCCATCACTGGCATGCTTTAACCCAAAAGCAAGGGCCGAAAGCTCTAGTTCCAATCTGTTGCTGGTATAACCAAAATACTCCCAGTTTTCATTTCCAATACATGCACTGTCATCCAGCGCTATAAAGCCAATACCACCTACAAAGCGGTCTCTTTGTGTTTCTACTAGGGCGGCTTCTACATAAATTTCAGTATTCATTGTTTTTTCCTAAAACGTAATAAGCCGATGCTTTGCTACTCCGGCTTCTGGTTTAAATTATTGATAGGCGATTAATAACAATCGCTACATAACAAACACGGGAAAGTTATTTTTTACTTTTTAATAGCGGGATAAACACGCCCTAATGCCACTTAGTAACAGGCCTTATTGAAAACAGTTTTAGATATATTTCATTAATACGCATAGCCATACAAACTACTTAAGGAGCTTACTATGCGTACAACAAACCAAAGCAATCACCACTACCCTTTTAAAACATCAGAGCTAAATGAACTATTAGAACAAGCAGCAGAAGCCTTAGCTCTTAAATACAAGCGAGAAGGCACCTTTACCGACGCTGCGAATGTAAAAGAGTATTTAACCTTAAAACTGGGTGCGCACGAGCGTGAAGTGTTTGCGGTGATGTTTTTAGATAGTCAGCACCGGCTGATCAGTTTTGAGGAAATGTTTTTTGGCACAATCGATGCCGCGTCAGTTTACCCGCGTGAGGTATTAAAGATGGCATTAAGGCATAACGCCGCTGCGGTGATATTTGCACACAACCATCCTTCAGGTGTTCCTGAACCTAGCCAAGCCGATAAGCGCATTACAGAACGCTTGGTAGAGGCGCTAAAGCTAGTGGATATTCGTGTGCTAGATCACATAGTGGTTGGCGAAAGTTGTGTGTCGTTTGCCGAAAAGGGGTGGATATGATGAATAGCATTACTTCGCCTTGTGCCTATGTGAGTTTACTACCAGCACTACAGCGGTACTTAGCAGCATCTATTAGTTTATGCGCTATTCCTGACACAACGCACGCTATTGCGCTTAACTTTAAACATTCGCCCTACCTCACTAATAGAACAGGCCAACACCCGCTAGAAGTGCACTTGTTTAGAAGCCAGCCTGATAAGCCCTGGCAAATAGCCACCATGACGAGCTTTGCCTTTACCGACAAAGATAGTGAACGTTTAGAGGTAGAGCTTTACTTTAACTTTAGGCACCAGTGGTTTTATCAACCCGATATAAAACGCTGTGAATTAAACCAGCCGCACGTTATTGAACTTTTTCACTGCTGGCAAGGCGCTCTGGTTAACACGTTTAATCAACAACTCTTTGATCACTTTACAGCAAAAACAATCAACCGAATTAATTTATAACACTTAGGAGCTCTCATGCCCGTTTTAAATAAACCCGCTATTGCCTTTAACCCTTCCTTTTTACCTATATCTCACGGTCTTCATACTATTTTAAACCAGGTACTTGCCCAGCACCCTGATAGCTATGGCGCTAAACACATTACGATTAACTTTAGAGATAAAAGCTATAGTGCCGAAAAGGGTGGCTATCATCCTGTTGAAATAGCTTTAACTAAGCTTACGGATGGTAACTATTCAATAATTTATATTACTGACTTTAGTTATTGCGGTAACGCTTACCCTGAGCTTGAAAGAGATACCGATTTTGATATTGGCAACTCAATGGTGTTTTCTCGCTATACCGGCTGGCAAAACATTCGACTACCCGCCATGGCAGAGCTTTATGAGTTATGGGAGGCGAACTTTGTTGGCTACGTAGATATGGAGGTATACGACCAAATTCAAGTTGAGTTTAGCTAGCACTTTAAAGAGCACGCTTAGCATTTAAATAACACCCCCACCAGCACAGAGCAATTTAATAACTGCTTCCCATATTGTTAAAACGGGAAGCTTTAAACCCTTATGCCATAAGGGCTCCTTGATATTCACCACTCTGTGCTACTCAAAACCCTCTTCTACAAACAAAAAAGGAAGCAGACTATGGCTGAGGTCCATGCAATAAAAAATGAAGATACTATTCGCCTGGTTGGTCACTTATTAAGTATTCGATGTAACCCACAAATGGCAGATGTGTGGCACATAGGGTTAAACCTTGCCTTACGCATATCTGACTTACTGTCGATACGATTTGAAGATATACACAATGATAGGCTTATCATTCGTGAACGCAAAACCGGCAAGCTGGCTAATATTCAATTAAATACGAAAGCACGTGAGCATATTGCAAGGGTGAGAGCTGAACACCCTGAGCATATTTATTTGTTTCAGTCTTACAAGTGCCAACAACTTAAAAATAAACCACCACAGCCAATAACGCGGCGTGCGGTATCGATGGCGTTTCAACAAGTAGGCCAAGAGCTGAATATTGCGTTAGGCACTCACTCAATGCGAAAAACGCGGGGCTACTTTCTCTATCAGTCTACAAAAGATATAGGCCGAGTCATGAAAATGTTACGCCACACCTCTGAGGGGGTAACGCTTCGTTATATTGGTATAACGCAAGATGAAGTTGATCAAGACTTTGTTTCTCTTGAGCTTTAAACCATTTCATTTACTAAGGGGGCGGGATAGCTAAACCCTTATAAACAATAGGCTCAACGCCTGTTTTAGTTTTATAAATATCTTACTTTAGAGCAAATAGCATGAATCTATATAACGTGATAGGACACTTTTTAATTGGCAACTTATCTAAAAGCTTAGCGCATAATTTATTTTGGAAAACCGATGGCCCTGTTAGAGGGAGCATTGTGTACTGTGACTTAGCCTTTGGTGTTGCTGAGCATTCAGGCATTTACTTAGGCAACAATAAAATTATCCATAAAAATGCCAAGGGATTAATTGAGACTGTTTCCGTGTACCAGTTTTTAGCTGGAACCAGTGCCATAACCATTTATATAAGTTGTGATGCTAATGGAACCTCTGTTGGATTTGATGATATTGCTAACGATGCTGAAACACTGCTTGGTACTCAACAAGCTTATTCTGTATTAAGTAAAAACTGTCATCAGTTTTGTAGTTACTGTATTACAGGGAATATACATACCAATACCTTTACTTTAGCCCAACTCAAACATGATGCACGTGAGTATATTAAAGCGAGTCAGTGGCGAGCATGGGATTTAACTAAACGATAGGTAATGGGGCCACATGGCCCCTGCTGTGCTTATCGAATACTGGCGCCAAAACAACGGCTACCTTCGCCATAGTGCTTTGTTTTTTCTTTTGCCAAATAGCTTACGTGTTTAAATAATTCTGCAAAATCACCATCAAAGCTATTTGAATCACTATCAAGTCGATGGATAACAACACTTTTCGTTTCCTTGTCTTTAGAGAAAAACACTAGGCCAATAGCTTCGTTGTAATCAATACCCACCACACGGGCCCACGCCTCAACTATTAGTGAACCCAAGTTATTCTTTTTATTTTTGGTTGAACCTATCCAATTAAATCGGTCCTTATTCAAAAGTAGCAGCAAGTGGTAATGATCTGCTACCGATGTAGAGCGTTCTTTTACCCATACATAGCGAACTTTACATGGATGAACCATTTCCCCAAGCCTTTGCTTTCTTCGTGTAGTGCAATCGATTTGCGACTGTAACGAGCGGATAAACAGCTGAATGACATTACCCCACTCTTGATGTGCTTTTAACTTAGGAAACCTTAGGTCTACACGTATAGCCATTAACCTAGGGTGGTTATCTAAAGCCATTTCAATCGTATTATAGATTTTATCTAAGTATGGAATACACAGCGCTCCATGGCTTGTAAGTATAGGCATTCCCCTAAAGGTATTTTTACTAGTTAGTTTTAAGTTTTTATTTTGTTTAGAACGTTGGTGGTTATGATGCACTTTAAGTCTTCCTATGTTTGATTCATAGAAAGGTTATTGCTGTTATTTTTTATAGATTTATTGCTTAACGACTACAGTGGTTTTAGCTACCTAATGGGTGTAATAACTAAGAGATGATATTGGTATATTAAACAGACAGAATATAAAACGTGCCGCAAAGCACCGCCATATATGTAAATAGTGCTTTAAAACCACTGTAAAGTTATATTACTTGTGTAACTCCCAAGAAACACCTGTACCTTGAAAGTTAATGGTTGTTTTAGCCGGCCATTCTAGCTCACCTTCAAATGACTTATTCGCATTCGAAACAACGAAAAAGTCACCATTACTTTTAAAGCAATAAAACTGTATTTTTTTATTTAGCAAATGCATGCTTTTTTCTAGCTGGGTAATAAGCGCAAGTAAAAAGTCAGCGTATTGAGTTACAGCTTCACTACAAGATGACTTAATCGCTGCATTCACTTCAGTGTTAGTTGATTGTGCTAACATATAATTAATTAATTGTTTGTTTTTAAATGGAGCGCGTTCAGCGACACTCTCAGCTACTAACTCATAAAAATAGTGATACATTCGCTGTGCTAATCTGTGTTTATTTAGCGCCATCACTTCAGCTTCAAGAGTAATTTTTCCCGTTTTACGATTACGCTTGTTTAGCGCTTTACTTACCTCTTCATTTATTTTTAAGCCAAATAATCTCTCTTCTGGAAAGTTATTTATTCTTAGTAAGGCGCCGCCAAAATAACGAGGGTTTAAAATTAAAACTGACTTACATTTTGGGTATAAATTTGGAGCATTGCCTCCTGCTATAAATTTTAAAATGAACTCCTCATGGATTAGCTCATCTATAAATTTACGTACCCTTGATAATGATAACCCCGTAAAGCCAGCTAACTTATTAAGGCCTATATTTGAAACTAGACCAATACCATTACTTAGCATGACTAAAGCCGCTTTCATAAATTTTCGGGCCAAGCTTTCAGCTGTTAGTTTAGTAAAATCATCATTAACGCCTAACAAGGCTTGTATGTAATTTGCTTTTTTACCGTAAAAAAATACTGGTATGCTAGGAGTGTTTTTTAACTTATAGATCTTTTCTGACGCCTTTTCCTCATTCCTCGTGACCTCTAAATAGTCATTGGTATTTAAGCGAGCAATTGCGTTTCTTACTGTCGATTCACTTAGCATTAGCGTGTTGGCTAATTTAGCAATAGACATCCCTTTCTTTTTACCTTTGTGAACTAACCAAAGCCACCGTAGGTAGATAAGCCTATCTTGAGCTTTTATCTCTTTTTTTCCTTCAAACGCATCTAGCATCACACCCCCAATTCACACATAATACCTATTATAAGTGTAATACATCAAAACTTGATTTGCATCCTGTTACATGTAAAGCTTCATGTAACATAGTAGTTTTAAGGTTAGTTATGCGCACTGTTTTAAATGATGAATTTATAAAATGGATAGATTTTTCTGACGAAGAAATGACTCGTTGGACTGGGCAATATTTTAAAAAGCTAGGGTATCCACCGAAACATTTACTCACTCGTAATACAGAAAAAAGCCTACTTCAACAATTAGAAGCGTACTGCTCAGATGTTCAAAATATACTCGATAAAGAAAACACTCTTATCAGAATGAAGCGAGCTTGGGGACAATACAAAAGAAGAAAAAAAGCCAAGCACAAGCAACTGACGGTTAATATCAAGAAAGACACTTTTGCCAAGCTCACAAAAATCAAAGAGCGCAATCAGTTTACTAATATTGGACAATCTATCGATTCTTTATTTGACGGTAGCCTAGTAAGTAGGGAGATGGCACAACTAGAAAAAGCAAATATAGCGTTAAAAAGCCAGCTAGAAAAAATACAAAACCAAGCCCATTTAAAAGCTGACTTGGTCAAGATGGAAAAGAAAATTGAGTTTTTAGAAAAACAAAATGCCGTTTTAACACAGGCAATCGAAAAGCTTACAACAAGCTAATAAAGTGCATAAATTAACTTGGTCTGTAAGCTTTATTTTGGGATTTGATTAAGGCTTAGGTGTAAGATGGACCTATTGAACGGATACATAATCAATCGCTTTTTAAGCATTTATTTAGAGGGCGTTCAGAATTCTGTGTCAGCCTAAATTGCTAAATATCTA
>NZ_WTKZ01000006.1:0-145591 GCF_011378805.1 Pseudoalteromonas sp. Z9A6 | reverse complement strand
GATTTAGCAAAATCTCTTGAGTCAGACTTGTGATCAAGAGACAGCTTAAAAAGCGCCTTGCTAACAAGTATGTGTGCTTAAAACATATCTTGATAGGAATTTGTTGTGCTAAACGTAATTGCTTTTTCAAAGCCTGGTAACTGAATACTTTGCTCGTCAATTACAATGTCGTTGTCGTCAATAAGTCCGTCGCCAAAGCGGTAAATAAGCTCATATTGACCTAAATCAGCTTGAGCTTGATACGTTTGTTGCGCGGCTTTAATTGCCACGTTTTTCTGCGCGTAACTAGTCATAACTTCATCGCCATAGCGCTTAGCGAGCATTTGCATTGTTACTTTTGGTGAAAGTACAGTAGCTGTTGCATTGTTACCGCCAAAGCCTTTCGAATTTATAAAAGCAATATCCATATCAGCGCACTCGTAATGGCTATTACGAATATCAAGATGGTCGCTATAAACATCATCAGCCACTTTATCAATTGTGGTAATACCCGGCATAATATTATGGCTAAATACACCTAAAGCTATCGCTAATTGGTCGCCACTTGCAGGTGCAATAGTATGGCCAACATACGCTTTTGGCGCTGTTACTTTCCAGTTATCAATAGCAAACGTTTGCGCTACTTTGTGATAAATCAAAGACTCTGTTACACGGTTTTGCGGTGTACTAGAACCATGAGCTAAAATAAAGCTACGTTCTTGCAGTGCTTCTTTACCTAATAAGCTGCTAGCAAGTGCGGCTGATTTTGCCATTGTAATATAGTTACCAGGTCCAGGTGATGTAATCGACTTTTTAACGCCATCTGCATTTACAAACACATCCGGTACGCTGCCCATAATATCAGCGCCCAACTCAAGGGCTAAAGCATCATCCATTAAAATAGCAACTTGCGCGCCTTCACCTAATGTAAAGCCACAGTTATCGCCAAATGGGCGGCTGCTATTACGGTAATCAGGTTCTTCATCATTTGATAAGTTATCTAAACGGCGCAAACCTTCAACGTTTGCAAGTGCGCTCATGTTACCAAAGCCTTCTACAACTTCTGGTGTAATAGCACACTCAACACTTGCGACAACCGCAACGCGTGTACGCCCTGCTTGTATGTCATTAACCGCTGCACGTAAATTATATAAAAACGTTGCACATGCGCCCGAGGTCGAAAACGTAGTACCTACATTGCCCGTAACATAGGCATTAATAAAATCGGTAGACATTGTATTTAAGCCCAGTGCTAACTGCTTAGTGCTAACACGGTCGCCTTGTTGGCGCGCTTTTACTAAACCACCTAGGCCTTTGTCGTCCATTTGGCCAATTACCGATGCTGAATAGGTACCAATTTTATCTGGCTCTACGCTATTCATAATATGCTGCCAATCAAGCCCAGTTGATTTAATCGCATCAGTAGCTGCAAAAATAGTGGCTTGCAAACCACGAGGCTGATAGCGGCTGTTATACATAACTGATGGATCAAACCCAGTCGGAAATTGCCCAGCAGATTTAATTGGGTTATCGCGTGTTGAGTCATGCTTTACGTCTAAGTCGGCTGCAATAGTTACTTTAACTTTTTTGCCTTCAAGCTCTTCAACTTGCCAGCTAGCTGGAACAGGTGCAGGTAAGTCGCGAGCACGCGTTTCAAACACAATTGCGTTATCGCTTGATGCGCTCAGTGTCATTTTTTGCTGCCACGGTGTGGCATCGGCATCAAAGTGTTCTTTTTCAATTTTACGAATAAGTGTACCGGCAATAATCTGCTCACCAAAGCGTGCTTCTATGTCGCTTTGCTCAACATTATTACCTTGTGTATCTTGTAATTGGCCGTTTACAACACTTACTAGATTCATCAGTGTGGCGAGGCCTAAAAATGTTTCACTGCGATCTTGAGCATTTAAACTATTTAACACGATACGGCGATAACCTTGATGAAAAGAAGTACGGCCAGCAGCGTTAATGCCACCCATGCCTACTATAACGGGTAATGCAGTCATAATTTACCTTTAAAAAGCGTGTTATTAGAAGAACAGGCAGTTTAAATGGATTACGCACTATATATTGTGCTTTAATAGCCAAATATTCAGCACAAAAGGCCAAAACGTACTGGTCGGAGCATTTATATGACTGAAAAAAACACTAATCCACCATTAAACATTGCTATAGCGGTTTATCCGCACTTATTAGTTACCAGTTTAACGCTGCCTATTGAGATGTTAAGAGCCGGCGAAGCCTTTGCTAGAGGCCATATTGATAAGCAAAGTTTTAGACCGCTTGCTATAAATTTAGTGGCTAAAAATGCTGAATCTATAGCTACTCGCGTAGGCCTTGCGATAATTCCTGATTGCATAACAACTAATGCGCCCTACAGCGATTTAATTATAGTGCCTGGTATTTGGCGAAACCCACGCCCTGTAGTGCGTACAAATCAAGACGTAGTTGATTGGCTAAGCGAGAGCTTTAGCGCAGGCAGCCATATAATTGGTGTAGGCACTGGCAACTGCTTAGTAGCTGAGGCTGGCTTACTTGATGGGCACCCTGCTACAACCCATTGGCACTACGCCAATCAATTTAGCCACGACTACCCGTTAGTGCGTTTAAAACCCGACTTTTTTATAACCCAGTCAGAACGCATGTACACCGTAGCAAGCCTTAATGCCCTTGCAGATGTGATCGTACATATTATTAGTCAGTATTATGGCAAAGCTGCCGCGCAGCATGTTGAGCGCAATTTTTCCCACGAAATACGCAAACCCTACGAAGATCAGCGCTATCTTGAAGGTGCGGTTGATCGCCATCCCGATGAGTTAATTGCCCAAATTCAATTTTGGTTAAAAACCAACTTAGCAACAGAGCTTAATTTACAGGATGTAGCCGCACAGTTTAATTTAAGCTATCGCTCTTTTACGCGGCGCTTTAAAGCAGCTACCAACCAAAGCCCTATTGAGTATTGGCAACAGTTACGAGTAGAAGGTGCTAAAGAGTTGCTCGCTTCGTCAAATTTATCAATTCAGGAAGTAGCGTTAGAAGTAGGCTATAACGATCAAGGTCATTTAACGCGAATATTTAGAAAAATACTGAACCAAACACCCAGAGAGTATCGTAAAGTAGTGAGAAAAAAATTGTTTGGTTAATACTTTAAAAACAAGCTAGGCTACTGTATTAATATAAACCATTAACTAAAACACAGGAAGTTGGAAATATGCATGTAAATTTTAGTGAAAATTTACTATTAGATATTGAAGCAGAGACTGATCTCAATACTAGACTAACTCGCTTGCTAGCACTTATTCGTAAACACCTTGATATGGACGTTGCTTTTATTTCTGAGTTTAAAGACTCTAAACGTATATTTAAATTAGTTGATACCAAACGCCCTAACGAGATTGTAAAAGTAGGTAATTTTGATCCCATAAACGAAACCTACTGTAATAAATTAGCCAATAATGAACTAGATAATATAATACCTGACACCAGTAAAAATAGTATAACCCGCGATATGCCGGTTACTAAAAAGCTTAATATTGGCGCTTATATTGGGGTGCCAATTACCTTATATAACGGCGATATTTATGGCACATTTTGCTGCTATAACGAGCAAGAGGACGACACATTAAACAAGCGTGATCTGGCGTTTTTAAATTTAATTTCAGATCTGGCTTCACAGCTTATTGATACACAAATACAAGACAATGAAGCAAAACAACTTATTAAATCTAACGTACTTAATATTATAAACACAAACAATATTGAAATTTACTACCAGCCTATATATAGCTTAAACACAAATAAAGTTTCGGGTTACGAATCCTTGTCTCGCTTTTTTGTTGAGCCCTATAGAACACCTAACATTTGGTTTGATGAAGCAGCACAGTTTGGTTTAGGTGAAGCCCTAGAAATGTTGGCAATAAACAATGTTTTAGGCAATATGAGTCATTTTAATAAAGAGGTGTATGTGTCAATTAACACCTCTCCAGAGCATATACTAAGTGGTGCCGTTGCCAATGCATTAGCTGCTATTTCTGATTGCAGTAATATAGTATTGGAGGTAACCGAACACTCTCCTATTGCCAACTACAATGAAATGTTAACGGCACTCGCGCCACTGCGTAAAAAAGGCATACGCCTAGCTATAGACGATGTTGGTGCGGGGTATTCTTCTTTTCAGCATATTTTGGAGCTACAAGCAGATATTATTAAACTTGATATTAGCCTTACCCGAAACATTAATAGCGATCGTCGTAAATACTTATTAGCTAAAGCATTATGCGGATTTGCTAAAGACATTGGCTGTAATATTATTGCCGAAGGCATAGAAACACTAGAAGAAATAAACACCCTACGCAAACTAAATGTCGATAAGGTTCAGGGCTATTATTTAGGCCGCCCACAAGCACTTTGCGATGCTTTAGTGCATCAAAAATTAGTATTAAGTTAGTTATAAATTTAATTATAAAGACGCCACTTTATAAGTGGCGCTCTGTTTTATTTTCGCTTTTGCGATAATAGCGCTTAGAATAAATTTTAACTTTAGTGTGCACACCTTTACTTAAACTTTTAAACTTAGCTTCAAGCACATCAACACCGTATAAAATACCGACCACCAGCACCGAGAGTTTTATTGCAGCCCCAAGGTTTTCGGTCGCTATCATCACGCCTATTGATGCAAGCACCCAAATGGTTGCAGCAGAGGTTACGCCAACTACCGCACCATCTTTTGCGAGCATAACGCCTGCCCCTAAAAAGCCAATACCTGTAATTATTTGCCCAACTACACGAGAGTGATCTATTACATCCCCCTGTAAATTAAACGCAGTGGATAAAAACAAATACGTGCCCAGCGTTATTAGGGCTGATGTACGAATTCCTACAGGTTTACCACGCAATTGGCGCTCTATTCCAATAATAGCACCACAAAAAGCCGCAGTACCAATAGCTGCCCACGAATACGGGGCTACATCAATTAAATCTAAAAAAGTCACTGTTAACCTTATATTTTATTAGCTATAGCCACCGCCGTTCTTAAACGTTGGCTACCAAACGCTGACATTTTACTAAAATCACTTCGCGCAATAGGTACATATTGGCAATCGATTGCGAGCTGTTTATCGTTACCTGGCTCACAAAACGGATCGTGAACATACACGCAGTGCTCATCAAGGTGCGTAACACACACCCAGTGTGGCGATTTTTTACCATCAAAACTGTATGTACTAATTAATAACAGCACACTAAAGCCTTTACTTAACCACTGCTCAATATGCTCAAGCTCTACATCTTTATGCTTAAGCGGTATATTTGCTTGCGCTATACCATCTACAAATTGCTGGTGTACGGTAGCTAACACCACTTTTTTGTTCTCGTTACGTACACCATCTAAAAACAAAGGCTCTGTGGTATTAACCATTACCTCGCTTTTAAAACCACGCTTATTAGCTCCAAGTGCCAAACCAAACGGATGGCAACCACCATGACCCGAAGTCATAAAAATGGTGGTACCTTCACGCCAAAGTGCCAGCTCATGCGATTGGGTAAGCTCAGTTGTTGGCTCAAGTGCGCCCATTGCCATTAATAGTGCAGCAGGTCCGCACGTAAACTCAGTAGTTTGCTGATACCACGGCGTTAAACGCGCCACTTTTAACTCACTCGTTTGTCGAATGTTTTTTTGCATTCGTAGTGCGTCACTGTGGTCATCGTAATAATCGCTATATTGACCAAACACTCTGTAACCTAAGCTTTTATAAAGCCCTATCGCACCTTCGTTATTTACAGCCACTTCTAAACGAAGGTAAATACGCCCTCGCTCATACGTTTCTTTTTCAAGGCTAGTAAGCAATGTCTTTGCAACGCCCTTACCTTGCATTGTGGGTTTTACAGCAAGCGAATATAAACGCGCTAAACGAGTCCCTTTATGGCACCACACTAATCCATATCCACATACTTGCTCGCCATTTTGGGCAACGAGTAAAATACCGTGTTTTGCACTAAGCCAGCGTTTTAAACTACGCGGACTTAATTTATCGTTATTAAAGCAAGCGTTTTCAACGTCAATCAGTGCATTTAAATCACTACTAAGCGCCTTTCGAATAACAAGGTTGCTCATGTTATTACCCACGGCCTCGTGCTTCTAAGCGTTGTTTAAACTCATCCATAATGATCATGTATAGCTCGTCGCCTAAATAGCCGTCTTCTACCTTGTGATCAATACTTGGGTTGTCGTTTACTTCAAGTACATATGCTTTGCCTTGATGCTCTTTAACATCTACGCCATATAAACCCCTACCCACTGTTTTACATGCTTTTAATGCTGCATCTAACACCGCTTTTGGTAACTCAAAGGTTGGTAGAGTTTCAAAGCCGCCAGAGAAAAACCGTTTAGCATCGTGGTTATAAATTTGCCAATGGTTACGCGCCATTAAATAGCGGCATGCATAAATTGCACGGCCATTTAACACACCCACTCGCCAATCATATTCGGTATACATGTACTCTTGTGCAAGCACTAATGCGCTATATTCAAACAGCTCTGTAAGCTTAGCGGCAAGCTCATCACGGTTTGAAACTTTAAACACACCTTTTGAGAACGACCCTTCAGGCATTTTTAAAACAAGCGGATACGTAAACGCTTCTTCTAATTGCTCAAGCGTTTCATTTGCTTGATCAGCCACTACAACCGTTTTTAAACTTGGCACTTTTTGATAATTAAATGCATCGTGTAAATACACTTTATTACAACAACGTAAAATAGACTCAGCATCGTCAATAACCACTAAACCCAGGCTTTGCGCTTTGCTTGCAAGGCGATACGTTGGGTGGTCAATCGCTGTAGTTTGGCGAATAAATAACGCATCAAACTGGGCAATGTTATCAATTTCGTCAAAGCTTAATGCTTGTGCATAAATACCGTGTTTAGCCGCTGCTTTAATAAAACGTGCAATGGCGTCTTTGTCACTCGGTGGTACTTTTTCGTTATGATCAACAAGTATTGCCATGTCCCATCTAAAACGACGTTGCACAGAACTAATACGCCACTGCGTTTTAGTAAAGTTATCTAGCTTGGCTACAAATTCGCTGTACTGCTGCTCGCTTAAAGACGACATCGAGCCTTGTTGCAATAAGCCTTGCTCATCAACAAATAAAATAGGCGTTGGGTATTGTTTAAATACCGACTTTGCCGCTTTTGATTGTAAATCGTTTTGGGCATTACCAAAATAAAGTGTGCCATCTATTTGGCCCACATTTAACATAGGAGCTTGGCCACTACGAAGTGCATTAATGGTTTTTACACTGGGTAAAACTTGGTGCTTGCGCGCCTCAGCAAGTAACGAGCAATAGTAACCTTTGCTCAAGTATTGGCTTGAGTCGCACAGATTAATAATGCGTGTTTTTGGTTCGTTATGTTTTGGGTAATCACGTAAGTAGGTATTAAACGTAATTACATTTTCGAACGATTGAGCAAGCGTTTGCTCGTTGTTATCAACCACAATTAAGGTTTTAAACACGACTTTTCCTAGTTAAGTCAAAATATAAAAAGCATGCTTAATAAAATACTAAGCATTATAAATAGAAACACCCATCGTACTAAGTGGGCATTGCGCGAATCACTTAATATGATGGGTGCTTTAACAGGTACCTACTGTACGAGTTAGCGCTTAAATTGCTTAAGCGACATGTGCTTTATATGCCCTTTTTTAAAAACGCACAAACGAGATATTTTTAGCGTGAAGATGAAAAATATTGATTAACTAATAATGCAGATTAAAATACGCAAAACAATATCTTATGAGAGTTAAAAATGTCGCTGCCTGCTTGCCCAAAATGCCAATGTGAATATGTTTACGAAGACCAACAACTGCTTATTTGCCCCGAGTGCGCCCATGAGTGGAACCCAAATACTACAAATGATGAAGACGCAATTTTAGTAAAAGATGCCAACGGCACTTTACTTAATGATGGCGATAAAGTGACCGTAGCCAAAGATTTAAAAATTAAAGGCAGCTCGCAAGTAATTAAAATTGGCACCAAAGCGGTCGTTAGAAGAGTGCTTGATAAAAAAGATCACGAACTTGATTGTAAAGTGGAAGGCATTGGCGAAATGATGGTAACAGCGAAATTTGTGAAAAAAGCTACCTAAAATTGGATATTTAAAATATAGGATGTTAGATGAAAAATCATAAAAATAAATTCATCCAAGCCTTATGGCCTGTTATTGAAGCCTATTATTAGTGCATATAATAGATTTTGTTTAACTGCTATTAGTTGGTATATTTCTAAAGGTCCACCTACATTTAATAAGGCGAATTATCGCTTAGGTATATTTAAGCATTTAACCTCCTCAGCTAAATGAGGAGGTAACTCTTGAACTGATCTGTTTACATTTCAATTAAAGTGCTTTTTAAGCTTTGATTACCCAGTAAAGAAATCAAATACGTTACCAAGTGTTGATGATGAACCTTTATAAAATTCAGTAAAACTACATCGACTGCATGTCACAGCGGTGTACTTTTTATTTTGAACATCAAAAATTCTTGACCAAAAGCCACCCGAAACTCTTATTTCACCGGTATCAAATTCGTTATTATTACACTTAGAGCAAGACCAATTGTTATGTCTCATATTTCAACCTCCATATTATTTATGTACGGTATATTAAACACTTAAGGAACGTGTGTAGCAATTTTTTTAATAAACAAACCATAATTTAGTTCTTATATTTGTTAAGTTGGAATTTTGATAGATGTTTGGATAGCTTTTTAATAATTGCTTCTTATAATAATTAGTATGAGGGTCATACTAATTTCACTCAGGGATTACCTACTTGTTAGCTGTATATTGCGTTAGCAACAAAAATTTTCGTAAGTCTCGTTCTTGTCTCATTACGTGCAAAATATATACTTTATTGTTATCTTTCTTGTAAAATATACGACAAGGATTCACGACCAGTTCAAGATAATTTAGGTTAGCTAACTCAATTGGTTTTTTACCTGATTCAGGAAAGGGTTCGAGACGTTCAACTTTTTCAAATATTTTGGAAACCAATTTTTTCGCTGACTGCAAATTGCTTAATGCGATATATTCAGCGATATCGTTAAGATCATCCAAAGCTGGATTAGTCCAAATTATTTCAGCCATTTATTCATTTTATCTTTAGCTTCAACATTCGAGGTGGTTTCACCACGACTTATTGCCTGCTCTCCTTTTGCAAGAGACTCAAGAATTTGCATACGCTTTTGCATAAATTCATAATCATCAACATCTACTAAGTATGCAGATGGTTGTCCATGTTCAGTTATCAACACAGGTTCTTTAGAGGAATGAAGTTCAGATAATATCTTCGTTGCTCGACGCTTCAATGTTGTTACTAGTTCTACTCTCATAATAATCCCCAAACAAATGTATCACTATAGTAGCACCGAGTAGCCAACTTGGGAAATACAACAAACGAGGCTGTAAAGCATTAAAATCAATTAAAAAGGGAGCACCTAACGTCAACCCTGCTCATTTTTAAACTATTAGGTACTTCTCATTATATGCCTTTGTACAAATTGAAATACACACCACGTTACGCTATAAAAGCATTGCTGTACGTTGGATAAATGGTGAAGCCATGCCATCCGACAATTAATTTATAAATATAAATAAGCGTTTATTTCGTTAGTATAGCTCTGCCAGCAAACGTTTCTCTTAAAAAACCAAAGCTTTATAAGATCTCTACCACAACATATTCGTGGGCTTTACCTGCAATAGTTAACGTAATTTCATCATAAATCTGTTTATTTAGTAACTGCTTACCCATTGGTGCGCCGGGTGTTACAACAGCAATTGCGTGCTGTTTAACGTTTACTGTTAAACCACCAGCTGCAGGGCCTAAATAAAACCATTTTTGGGCTGCGTTATCATCTTCTATACACACCAGCGAACCGATAGCTATTTTGTCGGTAGGCTTTTCGTTAAAGGCAGGCTCAAACAATTCTATGCTTTTATAGCAATCGTTTACGCGCTGGGCTTGGCCTTGTGCTAAATAAGCGGCTTCGAGCCCTAGGGTATCGTATTTGTTTTCGGCTATGTTTTCTTCATGTGTGGCGGTGTCGTGCGCGGTTTTTGCCGCTACTTTTGCTGTTGTAAGCTGCGCTTCTAGTGCAAAACGAAGATGTTCGATAACGTGGGTTTTATTCATGGGGATTAATACAATACTGGCAGTAAAAATAAGGCAGTTAGTTTAACATTTTTGCTAGGCTTAAAACCATTGTTTTAAACCCCGCAAGTTTGGTGGGAGTATTAGCGGGGTTTTAATAAGCATTAAACAAGCAAAGAGCCGTTGATTGGTTGATGCAGCTCTTTACTTGTGTTTTATTAAAAACCTTATGGCATATCTAATAATGTTTGCGTGTGGGCATCTACTTTAACTTCGTAGTTTTTAGCGCTTAAGCCCAATAGCTCCGGCAAGGTTGCCGCTATACAAATAGACGAGAACGTACCCACTACAATGCCAGTAAATAATGCAATAGCAAAGCCTTGCAGTGGTGCGCCTGCAAGTAGCCAAACGCTCGCAACCGTTGCAAGTGTAGTACCCGACGTTATTAAGGTGCGTGTTAGCGTACTTTTAATCGCATTATTAATAATAGTCGCTGGGCTAAGTACATTGTTTGATTGAACACGTAAAAGCTCGCGTACTCTATCCCCTACTATTATTGAATCGTTAAGTGAGTAACCAATAATAGCCAGTAAGCTGGCCAGTACGGTTAGATTAAACTCAATTTGTAATAGTGAAAATAACCCTAGTACGAGTATTAAATCGTGCATTAGCGCTACCACAGACCCTACCGCTAATCGCCATTCAAAACGCACTGCAAGGTAAATCATTACCGCAATCATTGCAGCAAACATGGCTAAACAACCCTGATCAAATAACTCATCGCCCACTTGTGAGCCAATATAGGCCGACGATAAAACCTGTGCGTTTATATCATCGTTTTGTGTAACAGCGCTTTGCCAATCCAGGCTATTAACTGTTGTTGATGCACTTGGTGCTTCTCTTAGTTGAAAATGGCTATTACCTTGCGCAGTTAGCTCAAACTCACCGTTGTGATTTTTAGCAATAAACGATTGAAGCTCTTTTAGTTCAACACTTTGGCTGGTTGTAAACTCAGTTAAATAGCCGCCGGTAAAGTCTAAGCCGAAATTTAAACCTTTTTGCGTAAGCGTAAATACTGATAGCAACACTAATATGGCGCTTAAAAGCATGCCAATAAAACGTAAACGTGTACCCTTTTCACCTTTCAAAAAAGTGTTAAGCATGTGCTTTTACTCCTGCTTTTTTACCCATTTTTAAATACAACGTTTGGCTTAATATTTTTGATACATACACACCTGTAAATACAGACGTTAAAAGCCCCAGTGCCAATGTAATGGCAAAACCTTTAACGGGCCCGTAGCCTATGCCATATAAAATAAGTGCGGTGATCATGGTGGTTATATTGGCATCAAATATTGTATTTGCGGCTTGTTTATAACCCTCTTGAATAGCTTGATATGGTGCACGGCCTTGGCGACGTTCTTCTTTAATGCGTTCAAATATTATTACGTTCGTGTCTACCGCCATACCTATGGTTAACACCAGGCCTGCAATACCCGGAAGCGTTAACACAACCCCTGGTAATAATGACATTAAGCCCACAAGCGACGTTAAATTTAATATAAGTGCCACGTTTGCAATAAGGCCTAAACGACGATACCAAAGCGCCATAAATGCAAGCGTAATACCCATGCCTAACATAAGCGCGGCTAAGCCATTACTAATATTTTCGCTGCCGAGGCTTGGCCCTATTGTTTGTTCGTGCACAATTGTAACGGGCGCTGTAAGCGAGCCTGCACGTAGTAACAATGCCAGATCGGCTGCCGCTTGCTGGCTTTTCATATTGGTAATACTAAAACGCGAACTTAAATGCTGAGCAATATTGGCAACATTAATAACTTCGCTTTTTTTAACGACTTCGCCTTTAGCGTTTTGAGAATACTCAGAGTAAACCGTCGCCATTGGCTTACCAATATTGGCTTTTGAAAATGCCGACATTGCATCCCCGCCTTGGCCGTCTAGGCTTAGCTGTACCAGTGGTTTACCCCAATCGTCGCGGCCTATGTTTGCATTATTAATATGATCGCCTGTAAAAATTGGCACAGGATCGAGCTTTATGGTCCCGCCCGATTGCATATTAAATGTTTGCCCGCCAATTTCTTTTAATTGATAAAAACCAAGCGATGCTGTTGCACCAATAATACGTTTTGCTTCGGTTGGATCTTGCACGCCCGGTAGCTCTATACGAATGCGATGTTTGCCTTGTTGCTGTGTTACCGCTTCGGTAATGCCTAACTCTTCAATACGTGAACGAAGGGTTGTGAGTGTTTGCCCCATTACTTCTTTATCAAAGCTGCTTCGGCCTTGCTCTGAATAACTAAATTTGGCAGTTTTAACGCTGCCGTTATTGCTTGTTACAACGGCTAAATTGGCAAATCGGCTTTGTAGCTCTTCAATAACGGGGGTTAACTTGTCTGTTGCATTAGGCAATGCGTTTATTTCAAACCCGTGCTGAGTTTGCTGCGCTTTTACGCCATGTGCTTTTTGTTTAATAATGATTGATTTAGCTTGTTGATACGCACTGACTAACTGCTCATCAACGGCTTTATCTAAATCTACGTCTAGTACAAATAGCACACCGCCATTTAAATCAAGGCCCAGCTTTATTGGTGATAAACCAAAATCTTGTAACCATGTAGGGCTGGTTGCATGCTCAACAATTTTAACTTGCGTGTTTGGGTATTGCGCTTTTATAGCCGCTTGCGCCTGAGCGCTTTTAGTTGGCTCGTTTAAAAGTACATTAATAGTTGATTGCTTATCTAAGCCCTGCTCAACCTCTAACCCTTGGTTATTTAAAAAAGTAACTAAGGTTTTAGTGCTTGGTAAAGATTGTGTTTCGCTGTGCGGCACGGCACTGATATGCAACCACGATTTATTTGGATATAGGTTTGGTAATGCGCTAATAGCTAATAAAACCAATACTATTAGCATGGCTATATAGCTTAATTTGAACTTAGCCGTAGACGGCTTTTTATCTTTTTTAAAACTTAACATGTTGAATCCTTATTGCCAGCAAAGCTAGCAACGTACTTTTTAAAAGCACAATTAATCTGCAGGCTAAAACTTTAAAAGTTAAAACCTAATAAAATTAAATAAGGAAAATTAAGCGTGGTAGGTAGTTACAGCTCTGTAGAGTAAGTTTACGTCTTTCCAGCCACTCAAGCGCGACTTTTTACTATTAGTTACAAGCGTATACCAAGGCTGTATAGGATTAATCGCTCTTGGTCGTAAGAATATATGCCTAACAAGGTTTTGAGCAAAAAATTCAAAAACCACATCGTATTCTGGCTCACTTTGAACAGTGTGCAAAAACAATGATGAATTATTGGCTGTTAACCTTGGTTGGTGCGCGTCAAAATCGGTTTGATGCGTTTTTTTATGCTGCGAAGTATCTACAGACTTACTAATAGGCTGTATTTTAGTTAAATCGGCAATATCAGTAAGCGAAACCTGCGTACTAATATTGATATTTAAATTTTGTGAGGCGCCCATAGCATTGCTCTGCACACTAAAAAGTGCAGCAAGTAGCAAAAAGGCAGTTAAAAACACTCTAAATTTAAACATTCACGTTTTAAAACTAAAATAAGGGATGCGTAGTATATAAGGGCTAGTATTTGAAATACAATAGCCCTTAGCTATTTACTATCTAATTTAATTTTACTGAGACTTTTAATGCGCCCCAGACAAAGCAGTGAAAAACGACCAGACGCCATGAATTTACGCCAAAGTGTAAAAACACTGTGGCCCTACCTTACAAAATTTAAAGGCCGTGTTTTTATTGCACTTATGGCGCTTATAGGCGCAAAAGGTGCCACGCTTTTAATGCCTTGGGCACTTAAAGAAATAATAGACTCTGTAGATAAGTCAATTAACCCACTGTTAGTTATCCCCGCTTTATTGTTATTGATGTACGGTGCACTGCGTTTTGCTAGCGTATTTTTAGGTGAGATAAGAGATGCTGTATTTTCTCGCGTAACCGAGCACGCTATGCGTGATATTGGTTTAAAAGTATTTAAGCATTTGCACTCACTTGAGCTGGCTTTTCATTTAGATAGGCAAACTGGCGGTATTAGCCGCGATATAGAACGCGGTACTAGTGGGTTAAGTTTTTTAATGCGCTTTTTAATGTTTAACATTGTGCCTACTTTGTTTGAAATACTGACCGTTGCGATTATTTTTGGCACGTTGTTTTCTGTTTGGTTTGCGCTGATTACATTATTGGCAGTCGCCATTTATATTACCTTTACTGTGGTGGTTACTCAGTGGCGAAACCGCTTTATTAGAGAAGCAAATGCTGCCGACAATAAAAGTAATACCCGCGCAATAGACAGCCTGCTTAATTATGAAACTGTAAAATATTTCAATAATGAGCAGTTTGAAGCCAAAACGTACGACACCTTTTTAGCAAACTGGGAAAAAGCCCGTTTAAAAAATAGAATGTCGTTGCTCGCCCTCAACTCAGGCCAAGCACTTATTATTGCTTGTGCTATTACCGCGTTAATGTGGTTGGGCTCAACCGAGGTAGTTGCAGGTACGCTTTCTATTGGTGAACTTGTGATGATTAACGCGTATATGATTCAGTTGTTTTTACCGCTTAACTTTTTAGGTTTTGTGTACCGCGAAATAAGACGCGCGCTAACCGACCTTGAAAACATGCTTGGACTACTTAACAAAAAACCACAAATAACCAATGCACTTAATGCTAAAGAGCTCAATATTAGACAAGGTGAAATAACATTTAATAATGTAAGTTTTAGTTACGATGCGCATCGCCCTATTCTTAATAACCTTAGCTTTAGCGTTAAAGCAGGCAGCAAAGTAGCCATTGTTGGTGCCAGTGGTACAGGTAAAAGTTCATTAGCGCGACTGCTTTATCGTTTTTATGATGTAAGCGGTGGTGAAATTAGTATTGATAATCAAGCAATAAACTCAGTAACACTTAATAGTTTACGAAAAGCCATTGCAATAGTCCCGCAAGACACCGTGCTGTTTAACACCACGATTCGTGAAAATATCGCTTACGGCAGACCATCAGCAAGCGATGCTGAAATTGATGAAGCCATTGCTATGGCGCATTTAAAAGACTTTATAGGCACACTTGATAAAGGCGATAAAACACTGGTTGGCGAGCGTGGTTTAAAAGTATCCGGCGGCGAAAAACAGCGTATTGCCATTGCCCGCGCCATTTTGAAAAAGTCCCCTATTTTAATTTTTGATGAAGCAACATCTGCACTCGACTCTCATTCTGAGCAAGCAATTCTCGCAGCAATGCGTGAAGTTGCCAGTAACCATACGAGTATTGTTATTGCTCATCGGTTATCTACTATTACCGATGCAGACACCATTATTGTGCTCAAAGCCGGACAAATTATTGAGCAAGGTAAGCACGATGAGTTACTTACTATCGCCGGAGAATATGCCCGTATGTGGGAGCTTCAGCATAAAAAGTAAATAGAGTGTAACCCCTCTTAGCTCGGATACTTTCAAGTATTCGAGCTAAATAAAGCGTTTATAGAACCTATTAGCCTTTCTCTTATATTAGTTTTAACGAGCACTGTGGTGATTCACCTCAAAAGATTTGTTTGTCTGATTAATATCAATAACAATCGATAAGTTAAATATTCGTAACAATAAAAATAATTCACTGCAGCTTAAATTCAATCAGTGATACTCAGGAGTAAGTAATGAAAAAGAGTTTAATTGCCGCAGCATTAGCTGCCACATTTATTACCGGTTGTTCAGAGCCGCAAACAACAAAAACAGACGAGCAACAACCTAAAATAGTCACTGCAGCAGTGACAAAAAAAGCAGAGTTAGGTAGTTTTGGTGTTGATTTGACAGCCCGTAACGAAGCCGTTAAACCAGGCGATGATTTTTTTATGTATGCCAGTGGCACGTGGTATGACAACTACGTAATGCCTGCAGATAAAACCCGCTACGGTGCATTTTCAGGATTAGCTGAGCGCAGTGAAGACGATGTTAAAGCTATTATTGAAGAAATAGCCGCACGTAAAGATTTAAACGCAGAAGAAAAACTCGTTGCTGATTTTTACAATGCGTATATGGATACCGAAACACTTAATAAACTAGGTGTAGCGCCTATTAAGCCATTGTTAAGTGAAATTAGTGATATAGCGTCAACTGACGATTTAGCTGAAATGTTTGGTAAGTCTTGGTTAACCGGTAATAAAGCCCCTTTTGGCGGCGGCATGTGGTTTAACCGATTAGACCCTAACAAATATGAAATGTCCCTCGGTGCTGGTGGTTTAGGCTTACCCGATCGCTCTTACTACCTTGAAGACGCTGAGCGCTTTGTTAAAACCCGTACAGCTTATGTTGCTCACATTGCTGATATGCTTGAGTTTGCAGGAGTCGAAAATACCGCTGAGCGCGCTCAAGCTATTTTAGACCTTGAAACCAAAATTGCACAAGGTCATTGGCCCCGTGAAAAGCGCCGTAATCGCGATTTAACGCTAAACCAAATTGAACGCGCCGATTTAAGCACTGCTTATCCTGGTTTTAACTGGGATTTATACTTTGCACAAACAGGTTATAAAGTACCTCAGTTAAATGTCTCTCAGCCTGAGCCTATAAAAGCGATGATTGAGCTAATCAATCAAGAAGATATTGCAGTATGGAAAGACTACCTAACGTATCATGCTATTAGCGGTAACGCAGGTTTACTATCAGAAGACGTATTTAATACTAACTTTGCTTTTTTTGGTAAAGAACTAAACGGACAGCAAGAGCCTCGCCCTCGTTGGAAACGTGCAATAAGTGAAATGTCAGGCACGAGTTCGCTTGGTTTTGCTATTGGTAAAATATACGTAGCACGTTACTTCCCTGAATCATCTAAACAACAAATGTCAGAGCTGGTTGAAAACCTACGTACAGCCCTTGGTGAACGTATTGATAACCTAGAGTGGATGGGCGATGCAACTAAAGTAAATGCGCGCGCTAAGCTTGCTGCCTTTGTACCAAAAATTGGTTACCCCGATGTTTGGCAGTCTTATGATGGTTTAAGCATTACTAAAAACGATTTAATCGGTAATGTGAAAAACATGCGTGAATTTTTTCATGCAGAAAGTGTTGAAAAAGAGCTACAAAAAACAGATCGTAACCGCTGGGGCATGACGCCACAACGCGTAAACGCTTACTACAATAGCTCGTTTAATGAAATTGTATTTCCGGCTGCGATATTACAACCGCCGTTTTTCGATCCAAATGCCGATCCGGCTGTAAACTATGGCGGTATTGGCGCTGTAATTGGTCACGAAATGGGTCATGGATTTGACGATCAAGGTTCAAAATCAGACGAAAACGGTGTGCAACGTAATTGGTGGACAGATGCTGACCGCGCTGCATTTGACAAAAAAGCCGATCAACTGGCTGCGCAGTACAGTAAATACGAACCAATCGAAGGTAACTTTGTTAATGGTCGAAATAGCCTTGGCGAAAACATTGGTGATGTAGGTGGTTTGTCGATGGCTTATCACGCTTACAAGCTAAGTTTAAATGGTAAAGAAGCGCCTGTTATTGATGGCGTTACAGGCGATCAGCGCTTCTTCCTCGCGTGGGCACAAGTATGGAAAGAAAAACGTACTGAACAAAGCATGCTTAACCAACTTCGTGGTGGCACACATGCTCCAGGTCGCTTTAGAGCACAAGCGCCACGTAACCACGATGCATGGTACAAAGCGTTTGATGTAAAACCAGGCGATGAGTTATACCTTCCTGAAGATGAACGTGTACGTATTTGGTAAGTAATACTTACTTTTTATTACTTAGTAAGGCAAGCTGTTATACAGGTTGCCTTTTTTATTGAGTTAAATTTACAAGAATAGATATAATTCCAACGTCTAAGTCCCTCGATAATCCCCTCACTAAAATACATTTGAGATAGTTTTTAAACGCGACTGTTTTAATCAGCTTTAATACTTACTAGCCCTTGAATGCATTTACCTTTAGAATACGCACTATAATTTTATTCTATTATTTACATATATTAAGGCGAAACGCAGATGGGAAGAGCTTACCAAAACAAAAAAGATTCAATGGCTAAGACTGCGGGTGCTAAAACTAAAGTTTATTCTAAGTACGGCAAAGAAATTTATATTTGTGCAAAAAACGGCGGTGTAGATCCAGATGGTAACTTATCATTACGTCGTTTAATTGAACGCGCTAAAAAAGACCAAGTACCAGCACACGTTATTGACCGCGCAATAGACAAAGCAAAAGGCGGCGGCGGTGAAGACTACGCAGCAACACGTTACGAAGGTTACGGCCCTGGTAACTGTATGATTATTGTTGACTGTTTAACAGACAACAACAAGCGTACCTTTGCTGATGTCCGTGTTTGTTTTACCAAAGCAAATGCTAAAATTGGCGCTCAAAACTCTGTTTCACATTTATTTGATCACCTTGCTATTTTTGTATTTGACGGTGATGACGACGAAGCAGTACTTGAAGCTCTTATGATGGCTGATGTTGATGTAACTGACGTAGAAGTAGATGACGGTAAAGTTACTGTTTTTGCTCCTCATACAGAGTACAACAATACACGTACAGCGCTTGAAGAAATGGGCATTACTGAATTTGACGAAGACCTAATTAGCTTTGTGCCACAAATTGAAACGCCAATTGAAGGCGAAGACGTTGAAGTTATGGAACGCTTTTTAGCAATGTTAGAAGATTGCGACGACGTACAAAACGTTTACCATAACGCGCAATTCTAAAGAGCGATTTAGTAAGTTAGAACGACTTTAAGCCAACAGCTATGTTGGCTTTTTCATTTTTAGAACATGGTATTAATATGAACTCCCTTAAAGAGCTTAAAAGTGGCAAACTTGTTGGTGCTACTCGCCTGCAATTGGTAGAAGAGCTAACGACATTTCCTGAAGAAATCTTTAGCTTAGCTGACACGCTTGAAGTTCTCGATTTATCAAATAATAACTTATCAACACTACCTGATGAATTTGCCTGTTTAACACGCCTTAAGCGTGTGTTTTTATCGTTTAATCAGTTTAAGCATATTCCTAAAGTGCTCGCTAAATGCCCTGCTTTAATTATGGTCGCGTTTAAAGGTAACCAAATTTCTGAATTTGCATTAAACAGCCTGCCAAAAAATATTGAGTGGCTAATACTCACCGATAATACGTTAAGCGAATTGCCTGAAGATTTTGGTAATTATACCCAGCTTAAAAAGCTTGCGCTTGCAGGCAATCAACTTAAGCAACTGCCAAGTAGCATGGCGCAGTGTAAAAACCTTGAGCTTGTTAGGCTCTCTGCTAATAACTTAACACACGTAGACGACTGGCTGTTTGAATTGCCTAAACTTACTTGGCTTGCGTTTGCCGGTAACGATTTTAATAAAGCTCAGTGCCTTACAAAAAGCTGCTTAGAAAATAAGTCTCTTAACGATTACACACTTAGTCATGTTATTGGCCAAGGTGCATCGGGCGTTATTCATTTAGCACAAGCTATTGAAAGTGCTGTAGCGATTAAATTATTTAAAGGCGCAATTACCAGCGACGGCTACCCGCTTGATGAAGTAAATTGCTGCTTACAAGCAGGCGATCACGCTAATTTAATTAAAGTACTTGCCTACATTGAGCAAAGTGATCAGCTAGGTTTAGTAATGGAGCTAATAGATAAAAGCTTTGCTAATTTAGGCCTGCCTCCAAGCCTCGAAACCTGCACACGTGATATCTTTAATGATGATTGCCATTACTCAACTCACACTATTTTAAAAATTGCACAACAAATGGTAAGTACGCTACATCACTTGCATGTTTGTAAAGTAAGCCATGGCGACGTGTATGCGCATAACACCATGATAAACAAAGATGCTGATGTATTATTTAGTGATTTTGGTGCAGCCACAAACTTAGCCATGCTAAATGATTATCAACAAAAGCAAATCGAGTTAATTGAAGTACGTGCATTAGGGTGTTTAATTGAAGACTTATTAGGCACGGTAACTGGTGATGATAGACAAAGTGAGCCCTTTGTTAAAATGTCCGATATGGCAAAACGTGCGATGCAACCTACATTAAATCAAAGGCCAACATTTACTGAGTTATTAGCTGAGCTAAAATAAGTTTAATATTAGTAATATAAGCGAGCAAAATGTAACACCTTGCTCGCTTTTATTTTATGTTTATTCGGATTTTCCAAACTTATTTAGTGCGCTTAAACGGGTAAACCTGTTGTTTAAGCATACCTACGGGCATGTAATCCCCGACTACGCCATACGCTTGTGGCCACTCTTTTTGGCCTTTAACAGCAGTACCAAACACATAATCTAAAAACGAAAAATGTGCAGCGTAATTTCGGTCAATCGCGGCTTTATCTGACGCATGATGCCAATGATGAAACTGCGGTGTAACCATAAAATACTTTAACCAGCCAAATTTCACACGTACATTTGCATGGTTAAACACAGCCTGTAAACCCACAATTATTACGTACAAACTAATTATTTGCTGTGAAAAACCAAGCACAAATATAGGCGTGAGCACTAAGCTGCGGGTAACGAGTATTTCAAGAATATGCTGGCGAGAGCCCGCTAACCAATCCATTTCTTTAGCACTGTGATGTACGCCATGAAAGCGCCATAATAAAGGGACTTCGTGATAGGCACGATGCACCCAATACTGCATTAAATCGGCCACGAGTATTATTAAAAACAACTGCACTACAAAGGGAGTTTGCTCTATATAACCTTGTACTGTAGATGATACAGCCCAGCCAAAGCCATAATGCACAAAGTGGTTAGTGACGAGTAATACAAAACCAATAATTAAATGGTTTACAAAAAAGTGATTTAAATCGCCTCGCCATTCGCTACGTAATATTTTTTGCTCTTTTCGATGGGGTAGCAGCTTTTCAATAACAATAAATATGAGTGTTGAGCCGAGTAAATCTAAAATAAACCAATCGAGCCCTATGTAAGGTGTGTTGGTGGCAAACTCATTTACCTCAACGTTTGGTCCGCCAAACATAATTGCCAGAATAATAAAAAACCACGCTGTAGCCCCTAAACGCTTATTGGTATTGCGTACAAAGTTAAGTAATCCTAAACTGCCCGAGACCAATAATGATGCAAACATAAGCTGACGTAAAAAGTCGACACTGTAGCTTTTTCTCAGTTCTGGTGTGGTTAAGTATTCAGGAAAGTGAAACGCTAATACGCCTAAGCAACTCAGTATTGCTAAAAAGCAGGCTATGTAGCCACTTATGTTGCCCTCACCTATCTGAAGATGATTTGTGCGAAATACTTTTCGCGATAAAGCTCTGATCATTTTTATTATCCCTTGCTTCGTTGAGTTGATTACATACAACGAAATTCCATTGATTTACACACCCACATATTAACAAAATTTAGTGTGTAAAAAATACAAATAGTACCCTCCTAATTTTGAATTGCAAATATACAGATAAACCAAACGCAAAAAAGCCACGCAATGCGTGGCTTGGTTGGATAAAGCTAAACTTTTACAAGGTCAATTATAAGTACTGACCTAATGCTTTAACTTGGTCTAACATGCGGTTTGAGAAACCCCACTCGTTGTCGTACCAAGCCATTACTTTAACTAGTTTGCCATTGGCTTTAGTTTGCGTTGCATCAAAGATAGACGACGCTGGGTTATGGTTAAAGTCGATAGAAACAAGCGGAAGCTCGTTGTATTGTAAAATATCTTTCATCGAACCCGTTGATGCTTCTTTCATGATTGCATTGATTTCTTCTGCAGTCGTATCACGCTTAGTGATAAACGTAAAATCAACTAAAGAAACATTGATTGTAGGTACACGTACCGACATACCATCTAATTTACCAGCAAGTTCTGGTAATACTAAACCAACAGCTGCCGCAGCACCTGTTTTAGTTGGGATCATAGATTGAGTTGCACTACGCGCACGGTATAAATCTGGGTGGTATACGTCAGATAAGTTTTGATCGTTGGTGTAAGCGTGAATAGTTGTCATGCTACCTTGTTCAATACCTACAGTGTCGTTAATTGCTTTTGCAATTGGCGCTAAACAGTTAGTAGTACAAGAAGCGTTAGAAATGATATTGCTATCAGCATTAATTACGTCGCTGTTTACACCATGTACTACTGTTGCATCTAAACCAGTACCTGGAGCAGATACGATTACTTTTTTAGCGCCTGCAGTAATGTGCTTAGCAGCGTCATCACGTTTAGTGAAAAAACCAGTACATTCTAAAACGATATCTACATTTAGCTCTTTCCACGGTAAGTTTGCAGGGTCACGCTCTTGCGTTAACGTAATTACGTCATCCCCAATTAGCATAGTGTTGTTTTCAAGTGTTACTTTTTTAGAAAATTGACCATGAACTGAGTCATACTGCGTTAAATGTGCATTTACGTTAGCTGGTGCTAAATCGTTAATTGCTACAATTTTAATTTCGCTGTTTTGAGCTGACTCATAAAGTGCACGTAAAACATTTCTACCGATACGGCCGTAACCGTTAATTGCTACATTAATCATTTTAGACTCCTATTTAAGTTCACTTGCTTGGCGAGCAAGCGCTTCAATTGCTTGCCAGTCTTTATTTTCAATTAGTTGTTTATCTAGCATCCACGTACCACCAACACAAATAACGTTGTTAAGCGCTAAATAGTTCGGTGCAGTTGCTAGGCTAATGCCGCCAGTTGGGCAAAAAGTAATATGTGGTAATGGGCCACCGATTGATTTAAGCATTGCTGTTCCGCCTGCAGCTTCTGCAGGGAAGAATTTTAAATACTTAAAACCATGCGACGCAAGTTGCATAACTTCACTTGCAGTTGCAGCGCCTGGTAAAAATGGTATATCTGATGTTTTAGCCAAAGCAATAAGCTCATCGCTAACACCTGGACTCACCATAAAATCTGCACCTGCGGCAACCGAAAGATCAAAGCTTGCTTTATCTACTACCGTACCAGTACCTACATAGGCTTCAGGTACTTCTGCTTTCATCAGCTTTACAGCTTCTGCAGCAATAGGTGTACGTAGTGTTATTTCTAAGGCTTTTAAGCCACCGTTATATAACGCTCTTGCAAGTGGTGCTGCATCTTCTAATTTTTCGATTACAACCACTGGCACTACGGGTGCCGATGCTAAGATTTTTTCAATACTCATTACTTGTTCCTCATTACCCAGTATGGCTAATATTTATTCAAGTCCAAAAGCACTCGCGCCTAAATCGGCACTGCTTACGATATTTCTAAATCCAGTAAATAATTCACGTCCTGTACCAAATGTTGCACTTGGCAGGCTAAGTTCTGCTTCACGCTTAGCAAGTTCTTCGTCGCTAACGTGTACTTTTAATATTCCGTTTGGCGCATCAAGCGTCACTAAATCGCCTTCTCGGATTTTAGCAATAATGCCGCCTTCTACTGCCTCTGGTGCTAAGTGAATAGCAGCAGGTACTTTACCTGATGCACCCGACATACGACCGTCAGTAACAATAGCTACTTTAAAGCCTTCATCTTGAAGCGTTGCCATTACTGGCGTTAACTTGTGTAGCTCTGGCATACCTTTCGCTTTAGGGCCTTGCTCTTTTAGCACGGCAATAAAGTCTTGGTTTAATTCGCCACGCGTGTATGCGTCTTGCAGAGCACTTTGTGAGCTAAATACTTTTGCAGGAGCAGTAACAACTTGATGTTCAATAGCAACAGCTGACACTTTAATAACAGCTTTACCTAGGTTACCCGTTAGGAGTTGCAGACCACCTTGCTTACTAAAAGGGTTACTCACTGGGCGAAGTACTTCTTCATCGTGTGAATTTGCTGGGCAATCTACCCATTTTACTTTAGTTGGGCCGGTTGAGTTGCTCATGATCAGGCTATCGTCTTTATCTAAACGAGGCTCTGTCATGTAAGGTGCTAAACCATCGCCTAGCATTGTTTTAACGTCTGTGTGTAAATAACCAGCGCTTGCTAGCTCTCGCATTAAGAAACCCATACCGCCAGCTGCTTGGAAGTGGTTTACATCAGCTGAGCCGTTAGGGTAAATACGTGTAAGTAGTGGTACAACTTCTGATAAATCAGACATGTCTTTCCACGTAACCTGAATGCCCGCCGCTTTTGCTATCGCAACAATATGAATAGCATGGTTCGTAGAACCACCTGTAGAAAGCAAGCCGACTAAACCGTTTATAATCGTTTTTTCGCTGATCACATCGGCTAAACACGGGCTTTCTTTATCATCTGTAAGCTGCTTGAGCATTGTTTCTACAGCATTACCTGTAAGGCCATCGCGAAGCTCAGTGTAAGGATTAATAAACGAGCTACCTGGAAGGTGTAAGCCCATTATTTCCATTAACATTTGATTTGAGTTTGCAGTACCGTAGAACGTACAAGTACCTGCGCTGTGATAAGACGCGCTTTCAGCCTCTAATAAGTCTTCGCGACTTACTAAACCTTGTGCAAATTTTTGACGAATACGTGCTTTTTCTTTATTAGGAATACCTGATTGCATTGGACCTGCTGGTAAAAAGAACACAGGTAAATGACCAAACGACAATGCACCAATTAATAAACCCGGGACAATTTTATCGCAAACGCCTAAACAAAAAACGCCATCAAACACATCGTGTGAAAGCGATATTGCCGTAGACATAGCAATTACATCACGAGAAAAAAGCGAAAGTTCCATGCCGTCACGCCCTTGCGTAACACCATCACACATTGCAGGAACACCACCAGCAACTTGTGCTGTAGCATCGTATTTAGTAGCAATGTCTTTAATTAAATCTGGGTAATCTTTGTATGGCACATGAGCCGAAAGCATGTCGTTATATGAGTTGATAATAGCAAGATTTGGCTGTTCATCAGATTTTAAGCGCGCTTTGTCATCACTGCTACAAGCAGCCATAACATGGGCTATATTTCCGCAACCTAAACCGGCACGAACTCTTGTTTGTTTTTTTGCGTGCGAAATACGTTCTAAATAATCTTGACGGGTATTTTTACTGCGCTCGATAACGCGCTGGGTAACTTCTTGAATACGAGGATGTAACATAATTTAACTCATCTCTATTAGTTAGAGGATAAAGGCTCAGTAGCAACTACAGACTCCACGTAAATAACTGTACTGAGCATCTTTGATTTACCCGTTCAAAGGTACGCTACCAGGGAGCCTCTCACAACAACCCTGACACCGGTGTCACTGTATTAACGCATAGCAATGACACCGGTGTCAACCCCGGGTAACAAAAATAGTTTAATATTTTAACATGACCGAATAATGACCTAATTGATTTTTAGGCACAAAGTATATTTTAGCAAGTTCAGAGCAAAAAAAGCCCGAATAAGCGTCACTCATATTCGGGCTACTGTGAAAGTGGTTTTAACTCACTATTTTATCGCAGAGGTAGACTCGCGTGTAATTAAGCGCGACTCAAGTGTTACCTGATACGGCTGTTCTTGTGGTTGAGCTATGTGTGAAATAAGTTGAGTTACGGCCTGTTTAGTCATCTCTTCAACCGGTTGTGCAATAGTTGTTAAACCAGGCCAAATATGACGCGCAATCGGTGCATTATCAAAACCAGCTATTGAAATGTCATCAGGCACTTTTAATTGGCGCTGAGTAGCTAATTTTAATACCGCTGCCGCCATGTAATCGTTTGATGCAAATACAGCGGTTGGCCTAGGGGACAAATCTAATATGCTACGTGCACTATCTACACCAGAATGATAACTAAAGTTACCCTCCTCTACTAATCGTTCATCAAACTCTATCCCATGGCTTGCAAGTGAGCGCCTGTAACCTTTAAAGCGTTGTTGCGTAGCACTGTGATCCGGGTGCCCTTTAATAAACGCTATAGATTTATGCCCAAGGCTAATTAAATGCTCAGTAATTTCAAATGCGCCTTGCTCATCATTACTACGAACTGAAATAGAATCATCTTGAAGTAAAGCTGACGCAACTCTTGCATAAGGAATTTTTTTAGATTTTAAAAAAGAAGCCAGCTCAGCAAAATCACCAAAAGGAGGTGTTAGCACAATGCCATCTAATCGAGATGTCTGCAGTAATTGCTCAATATTATTTATAAGGGCATCACCACGAAACTCACAAGGGTGTATCAATAAATTATAGTTGTTTTCTTTACACGCTTCTAAGGCGCCCGTTTGCACTCGGGTAATATAACTTTTACTTGGGTTATCGTATAAACAGCCAATAATAAAGCTACGATTTTGAGCAAGACCTCGTGCAATTGGATTTGGGGTGTAATCAAGCTCTTTAAATACCGCAAGCACCTTTTCTCGGGTGGCGGCACTTACATTAGGCTCATTGTTTAACACGCGTGAGACGGTTTTTTTAGAAACCCCTGCATGGCTTGCTACACTATTTATGGTTACTTTTTTCATCTGTCCATTATCCAAATACAACCTGTAAGACCAAAGCCCTATTTGCTATTGTGTAAACACGCAGCAGCGCCAATAAGCGGTATGTTGTCTTGTGTTACGAGTGTTACAGGGATTTGTCCTGCGTACTGCGACATAATACCCTTTTGCGAAAATCGTTCAACAAAACGACTCTCAAGAAGTCTCGCTTGCATACGAGGTAGTATTCCACCGCCAATAAATAATCCACCTAACGCGCCATAAACAACCGCTAAATCACCGGCAACACTGCCAATCCAATCACAAAACTGGTTTAAGGTTGCATCACACACATCACATTCACCACTATTTGCAAGGCTGCTAATTTGTGCGGCATCTAAATTTTTAGCTGTTACACCCTTAACCGCAGACATTGCTTTGTATAAATGCGTTATGCCAGGACCTGAAAAAACTGTTTCGATAGAAACATGGGGATGATCTTTACGTAACTCATTTAATAATAAAGTATCGAGTTCATTAACAGGTGCAAGTGATATATGCCCCCCTTCTGAACTTAGCACTGCGGTAGATTGAGACGTTCTAACTAAGCACGCGGCACCAAAACCAGTACCTGGACCTATAACACCAATGTTTGCGTTATCATCAGCTTGACCTGATTTAACAATGACATTTTGTTTAGGATCTAAGTAAGGGGCAGCGTAAGCAAAGGCAGCAAAATCATTAATGACTTCAAGTTGTTGTAAATCAAAATGAGTTTTAAATTCACTGACGCTAAAATGCCAACCTAAATTGGTTAAATGCACTTGCCCGGCTTTTATTGGCCCTGCAACGGCTAAACATGCGCGTTTGGGTGCAATATGTGGGACTGTTTGTAAATATTGCTCGAGCGCACTTTCAAGAGAACCAAAATTGGCACTAGGAAAAATATTAATGTGCTCTATTATAAATTGGTTAGTCTGTTCATTAAAAGCAGTTATTAAAGCAAAGCGGGCATTAGTGCCGCCGACATCAGCAACTAAGATGGGATCAAATTGGGCAGAAGCGTTTGGGCTCATAGTATTATCTCTTTTGTTAAGCGACTCATGCTTATTATTTTACAATGGTGTACCATTGTTATTTATACTTTGAGCTATCACCTCAAAGTAGCTATCACAGTAAAAAATGCTGCCTATAAAGATATAGACAGCGAATACGTTTTGACAACAAAATGATAAAACACTGACATTATGACACCGGTGTCAGGAGTTTATCAATAAAAATATACGTTAATTCACAAAAAGCTTGAAATTATTCATCAATAAACGAAAATGACACAATTATTTATCAATTTAATTAAGTTGTAACAATGAAAGGTAAAGCTACCTCATTTGATATTGCCCACTATGCAGGGGTATCTCAATCGACTGTATCTCGCGCTTTACGTAACAGCCACCTTGTTAATGAAGAAACACGCAAGCGTGTTTTCGATATAGCCAAAAAGCTTAATTATAAAGTTGATAAAAATGCGAGTAACCTTCGCACTCAACAAAGTAGTACGCTTGCATTATTGTTGTTTGAAGATCCCACTTCTGACGAGTCCCAAATAAATCCTTTCTTTTTAGCCATGCTTGGCAGTATTACCCGTGCTTGCGCTAAAGAAGGTTACGATTTATTAGTTTCATTTCAATCGGCCAGTGCTGATTGGCAAGCAGACTACGAAGACAGCCACAGAGCTGATGGCATTATTTTACTCGGGTATGGCGATTACATTGATTACCAACCAAAATTTAACACCTTACTTGAACAAAACACTAAGTTTGTTTGCTGGGGTGCAACGGTAGATAACCGTCCCGATTTAACTGTTTGTTGTGATAACTACGGTGGCGGTAAGCTCGCCGCTGAGCACTTTATTGCGCATAGCAGAACTGATTGCGCTTTTATTGGTGACGCCTCTGATCACAGCCCCGAATTTTTTAGTCGTTTTCAGGGTTTTAAAGATGAGCTATTGGCTAACAACGTTAAAATAAATGAGCGTAAAATGGCTAATGCTATCTCTACTGAAGAATCTGGCTATCACGCAACACGCTCACTAATTGCTAATAATATTAAATTTAACGCCTTATTTGCTGCAAGTGACTTAATTGCTATTGGGGCTATACGCGCACTTAAAGAAGCAAATATCAACGTGCCGAAAGATGTTGCGGTAGTCGGCTTTGATAATATAGCCATTGCAAGTTATGTAAACCCCCCCCTAACTACAATAGAACAAAACACCACTATTGCTGGGCAAATGTTAGTAGAGAACCTATTAAAACTGATACGTGGTGAAGAAGTTCAAAGCACCCTGTTGCCTCCTATTCTCATTCCTAGAAGTTCAAGCTGAGCCGGGCTGATAAAATAAAGTAGAATTTATAAACGGTTTTAATTGGAAGTTACAACGACACTAATTTATTCAGTATATTTTTATCTATTCATTTCACTTTTCTTTCTGATCTATTCATATCTCATAAAAATTCAAAATTTAGATATAAAAAAAGCCTCTAACGAGGCTTTTATTAAACAACTTTTAACTCATACTAACAAGTTATTAAAAATCGTAAGACGCAGATAATTGAATTCTACGAGGAGACTGGTAAGACTGAGCTAAACCAAACGTAGCATTTCCATCGCCAGCAGCTATTTCTGCAGCTTCGTCGTAACGAGTTTCAGTAGAAGCATCAAATACGTTAAATACATCCATAGCTAAACGAACTTTCTGATCGTTAAAGCGAAGGTTATAAGTAAAGTTAAGATCTAAGCGTGCTGTCCATGGTGTAGTACCCATGCTGCCACGAGGGAAACGTTTGTCACCTACGTAGTAAGTATCACCGTATACGTATTTATCAGGGTCTGGAGTATAACCTTGACCTAAAGCAGTCCAAGGACGTCCAGATGCGATATTAACATTAGCACCAATTAAGAAGTCTTCTGTAACAGCAAAAGCACCATAAATTTTAATGTTATGACGACGATCTGCAGGTAGATTACCATTAGCACCATCCATTAAATAAGGGTAATCCCAATCTTGCGTAAGACCTGCATCATCTTGACCATTATCAGATTTAACAAAACCTTCTGTATTACCATAGTTGTGAGACCATGTGTATAGCGCTTTTAAAGACCAAACCTGATCCCATGTTTTCTCTAATGTTAAATCAACTGATGCATATTTACGCTTAGCATCCGGATAACCTAACTCTTCTGCACTAAAGCTATATTCTTCAGTGGTGCCGTCACCATCAAGATCGAAATTGAAAGTAGCGCCATTACCAGGGTTAAATAAGAACCAGTTTTCACCTAAATATTCACCATTTTCATCACTAAAGATATAAGAACCATCATCAATTTGATTACCTAAAACACGGTAAGTAGCCTTGACTCCCCAAGACCAATCATCATTAATTGCTGCTTGATAACCAATCATATACTCATCGTTATACATAGGTTCAAGATCTTTATCAGATAAGGTATTTGATGGTTTTGCAGTACCGTCACCACCATTAGAAATAGCAGGATCACCTAGCTGAGTACCTAAACCAACAGGGGTACCGTCAGCATTTAACCCTTCATAGGCGTACCAAGTTTGGATATACGTTTCTGCACCAGCTAAACGAATATTTGTATTAGCTGCTACTGGTAGATAATAACGACCAGCAGTGAAGAACAACTTACTATCGCCATCTCCATTAATATCCCAAGAACCACCTATACGAGGAGCAATTTGGTTATCAATAGAAACAAACTCTTCGCCATCTGCATTGTAGTTAGTAAAGCTATCATTACGGAGGCCTAATGTTAATGTTAAATCTTCAGTAACTGACCATTGATCTTCAATATAAATAGCCCAGTTTTCTACTTCAAACGAACCGCCATTTTTATAATCGCGTACACGTGTTGTCTTCATTTCTTCAGGTAAGACATAACCATTAGCCAGCCTTGCGCCTTCTTCATATGTACGATAATAGTAGTAAACGCCACCAGAGTTTTGTGTTGTTGAATCAGCTGTATTAGTTTCAGAATCATAGCCAAATCTTAACGTATGCTCATCGTTTAGGTAGTAATCAAAGTCAACTCGCAATTGCTCGCGTTTATCTTCATTTTCACCAACGGTAAAGTTTACATAACATGTAGTATCCTCACCTAAATCGGCATCATAACCTGTAGGACAATCATCGAAGTCTGAGTAATCAGTTTCTGAAAACTTAACTTGGCCAAACATTGCTGACATACTTAGATCATCTGTAAGGTTACCAGTATAGCGAACTGCAAAACTTTCTCCGCCTCGCTTATGATAAGCTGTGCCACCATCTACAGTATAATTACCATTTCCTTGAGGATCTGAAATTGTTTTTTCTGAATAAGTGCGTTTGTCACTAAAGCCCCAAAGCATTAGTTGATGATCTTCGTTAATATTCCAGTCAAAGCGTGCTAGGTAATATGGGTCATCATCTTTTTCAACTGTTAAATCTGTTTGAGATGCATTACCATATTCGTAGTCATTATCTCTTGCAGTGTAAATACCATAGAAAAATAATGTATCTTCAATTATCGCACCTGAAGCATAAATACTTGTTTCAAATGAGTTGTCATAGTCGTCTTGGTTATTAACATATAAATCACCAATACAATGCCCATCAGCGTCTTCACAACGATCATTTTGTTTATAAAGTGAATTAGGAGCTTGCTCACTTAATGAGTCAGACGAATAAATCGTTTCAACACCAAAGTGAAAATCATTAGAACCAGACTTAGTAACTGATGAGATTAATCCACCAGTGGTACGCCCGAATTCTGCAGAATAACCACCTGTTTTAACTTGGAAGCTATCGTACGCTGTGAATGGGATTGTTGCACCGCCAAGACCATTACGGAAATTAGTCATATTTAGACCATTCACGTAATAAGCATTTTCAGCTACAGAAGCACCACCAAATGAAGCTTGGTCGCCAAAACGACTGTCCCCTTCAGTTGCGCCAGGCGCAAGCAATGCTACTGAAGTTACTGAGCGAGATATTGGTAGTAGCGCTAGTTCTTCAGAGCTAATATTTAATGAAGATTCTGATGCAGAAACATCTATTGCGCGAATAGAACCACCTACAACAGCAATTCTTTCGATATTACCTGTAGTTAGTGGAATTTCAATAAGAGCTGTTTTACCAACTCCTATAACAACATCTTTAACTTGAGCTTGGTCAAAACCAGCTTGAGAAACGACAATATTATATTTACCAACTGGTACCTGTTTTAGATCGAACTCGCCGTTCGAATCTGCAATAAGCGTTTTTGAATAGCCTTTCGTGTCATCTGTTATTGTTATTGATGCACCCGCTAATGAAACACCTGACTGAGCAGTTAAGCTACCTTTGATAGCGCCATTAACGTTATCCGCCATTGCTGGCATTGCCGCACTTAACGTCATTGCAACTGCTGCAGCAGTGAATGAGCGTTTAAATGTCTTAGAAAAATTATGGTTCATTTTTGATTTATCCCTAGATAATTAGATTTTTATTTTTTATGTATTTCATCAAATACTTTATATAACGGTTACTTATTTAAAGTATTTAATCCCCCTTAATCTATAAGGGGAAACAAATTTATAACACAACAAAAACAAACTTGCAAACAAAATGCGACTGAAATTAACAGAAAAACCGTCAACAAAAACAATAAATTAACAGAAAAACAAAGATAAAACCCAAAAATAGAATAGTAAACATATTATTCACAAACCCCAATATGCATACTTATCTACGTGACTAATAAACAGCATCAAAAAACACAGACTAGGATCAGCAAAAAAGGACTCTAAATCTAAAGAAGAAACAGAAATCACACAAATAAGTTATGACTTTCTAGAACATATAATAGAGATTAGTTAGCATAAATATTCAAAGCAGATTTATCTCAGCCCACATTATTGCAAAAAAAAATTAATTTTAATTAAAAAAAAGCTTCAAATAGAAGCTTTTTTCATATTTCGTAATTTTATAAAACCTAATTAAGAGACTCGGCAACTACAGGGTAATAATCCCAAACTTGTTTATCACTGAGTGAGCGTACAAGCTTAATGTATTCTGCATGTGTCCAAGCTAGAGGTGTTGCTGAGTTTGTACCCTCGCCTAACGCATAACCTGCTTTATTTACACCCACGCCATCCCATACTTGCTCAGGTAGCATCATTCCGCTATTAGCAAATTGCTCTAGCCCTTTTACGTAACTATTTTTAATGTCCGCTTGTTTTGCATCATCTAGCGTATTATTTGCGTTTGCGGCCGCTATTTCATAGTGTCCGCGTTCGCCTGTAAAAAATGGCCATACACGACCACGTTGGCCTGGCGTGTTGCTCCCGCTTTCGGCGTAATTAGTACCTGTGGTTACATCTTCGCCGTAACCGTCGTTGCCATAACGGCGATAGCCTACAAATGTGCCGCTACCATCGGTAAAGTTAAAGCTGTATTTAACTTGTAAGTTATCTTCAAGCGTTTCGTCGTCATACTCAGGCAGGGTTTTAACTATACTTGAATCGTTGGCACTTCTTACTCCATAGCGGACTAATTCTAAAAAACCACCGTCTAAAATCTGCTTTTTGTTAAAACCTTCACGGCCATTGTTGGCGTTAATTTTAGTATTAGAGTTAGCGTCGGTGTCTTGACCTATACGAATAAAATACTCGCCATCGGTGCTATCACCTTTTAAATTACCTTCGGTGGTAAACATTTGCGATTCTATATCACTGTTGTACTTTTTAGCCGTTGCTAAATAACGATCTGCATTTTGAGTATCACCACTGAGTGTTGCTATGTCATTGGCTGTTATAAGGCCAGCAACAACGGCAGCCGTTGTAGAGGGAGAATAACCACTTTGCTCTTCCCAGCGCTCTTGCTGTGTTGCGGGTGGAGTGATTTGCATGTCGTTCCATAAAATTTTAGCTCTTCCGCCATCAACTAAAAAGTCAGCTGCCGGTTTTAGCATGCGTGCGTACCAATCTTTAAGTTCGTTATCACTTAGTACGTTTGCTTGATGTAACTTCCACGCAAGCATAATCGGCATAGCCGTTTGATCTAGCTGTACCCCTACCCATTCAAGTTCACCATCAACATGTGTTTTTTGTAAAAACCATCCAGTATCACCATTGTTACCGGGAGTTTTGTTAGTAACTTGTACTTTTTCAAGGTATTCGAAGGCCGTTTTTGCAGTCGCTGTATCGCCTAAGGCCATAAATGCCATCGCTACTTGATAAAAGTCACGAACCCATACCGCTTTGTAACCAGTAGAACCCTCTTTGGCTGAAACAGTTTCACCCCAAGGATTAGAAAGTGAGGCAATGAGCGCACCTGCATTAGTTTTGTCTTCTTGCGCTTTTAGTACCATTGCACTGGTATAAAGTAGTTTACCTTCATCGGCTGTTTGCTTAACCATTGTATTTAATGGCTCAAGGCTTTGTAAATAATCTTCCCAGCCTAGCGATTCACCTTTACCGTTGTAGGCGTCAAGCACATTTTGATAACCTTTATATAAGCTCTGTGCACCTTGTTGCTGGCTTTGTTGCTGCGTTTTACCAAAGCTTAGTGCTAAATCAAATGTGGTATTACTATCGATATTACCAAGCTCTGCCAGCAGAGTGACGTTACCGGCCTTATCGCCTGTGTTTGAATATTTTTTGCTTAGTGTGTGTTGTTTTTTAAGTGAGGTGATGCCATCGCTCACACCTGTAAAGCCTACACTTTGCATTTTGAATGGCGTAGATGATTGCAACGTTAAAAAATTATCATCTTCCCATGCTACTAAGCCTTGCTCAGAGGTTTTTGCAAAATCACCTAAGCCGTTGTTGTTTATATAAGGGTTAACAGCAACATACGCTTTCACGCCTTTAAGTGATGTATTAAAAATACTGCGTACAAACAATGTTTGTCCGTCAGGGTCGGTGAATATGTGTTTTTCGAGGGTAAAACGCCCTTTCTTATCTGTACTTGTTACTTTGTAAGCAAGCGATAGTGGTCTGCCTTTATCGTCTTTATGTAAGTAATCAATTGTAACGTCTAAGTCGTCAGCTTCAGTGACTGTAAAATCTTTACCGGTTACTACAAACTGCATATCTTTAATTTGAGCTTGGTGAATGAGTCCAAACATAGTTTCGGTGATCATACCTTTAGCAATTGAAAACCATACTTTTGATACTTCACCTGTCGCAGCGTTGTTATTATATTGGCCGTTTTGGTATTGCTCAAAAGAAGTACCAATTCCGGTTTTACCCGCGTAAGCCCAATATGCTTCAGCACCTGGTGCGCCAGGAGCTGCTGAAACTGCAGCGCCAATATTTTTGTTATTCGTATTTTGTGCACCACAGGCTGTTAAACCCAAAGTTAAAAGAGCGGTGGTAATAAGGTTATATTTTTTCATTGTGTGACCCTTAGTTTGAATTTTTAACGCGCATTACAGCAATTGCAGCAACAACGAATGATGCAGCACCAATTAATAATGCGTAAATAGGCTGATTAGAAAATACGTGGCGTAAAATAAGCCCTAAAATACTAGCGGCAAGCAATTGCGGTATAACAATAAAGAAGTTAAAAATACCCATATACACGCCCATTTTGTTACTCGGTAGTGCATTACTTAACATTGCATAAGGAAGCGATAAAATAGACGCCCACGCAAACCCCACCCCAATCATAGGTATAAGTAACATCTTAGGGTCTTGAATAAACATAAAGCTGCCAAGGCCCAATGCGCCTAGTAATAAGTTAAAGCAATGCGCGCCTTTTAAGCCCATCTTTTTAACTAAGAATGGAATACACATAGCGGCAATAGCCGCAAAGCCATTGTAAGCTGCAAATAAAATACCGACCCAATCAGCCCCATCGTTAAAGGCTTTACTTGTTGCATCACTGCTGCCGTAATGAAAGCTTGTTACTGCGGCTGTGGTGTATATCCACATAGCAAACAACGTAAACCAGCTAAAAAACTGCACCCAAGCAAGCTGCTTCATTGCCTCTGGCATGGTAAATACATCTTGTACTACTTGGTAAAAACCGCCTTGTATTTTGTTAGCAGCCTTTAATGCGCTTGCTATCCACTGCACAATACCAAACGCTAGTAAGCCACCAGCAAGTAGGTATAACTCTTTTTCAAGCGATAAACCCATTACTAATGCAAGGGTTGCTAAACCTAGCACCACAAAAATAATGGCACCTTTATTGAAGTTGATATCTACTAATGCGGTGTTAGTCGGCTTGGCAGTGTGGTTTTCAAAAGCAGCTAATTGCTCAGGGCTATATTCTTTGGTTCGCATAACTGTCCAAAGAACTGCGACTAGCAATACGACCCCACCCCAATAAAATGAATATTTAACAGATTCAGGGATTTGCCCTGGCGCAGCGGTATTACTTACGTCAAACCAATTGGTCATCATCCATGGTAGCGCTGAGGCTAATACCGCACCAATACCAATAAAAAAGCTTTGCAAGCCATAGCCCGTAGCACGTTGTTTTTCTGGCAGGTTATCGCCTACAAGTGCTCTAAAAGGTTCCATAGTGACATTGATTGAGGCATCCATAATCCATAACATACCTGCAGCAATCCAAAGAGTTGGTGAATGCGGCATGATAAAGAGTGAGATAGTAGTAAGTACCGCCCCTATGAAAAAGAATGGACGACGACGACCAAAACGCCCCCATGTTTTATCACTCCAATAACCAATTATTGGTTGCACTATTAAGCCCGTTAGCGGTGCTGCAACCCATAAAATAGGAATATCATCCACTTGTGCGCCTAGGGTTTGAAAAATACGGCTCACATTGCCGTTTTGTAGTGCAAAACCAAATTGAATACCTAAAAAGCCAAAGCACATATTCCATATTTGCCAAAAACTTAGATTTGGTTTGTTGCTGTCATAATTATTATTTTGATTATTCATGATTAGCCTTATTAGTTAAAACTGCGCTACTAAATGCATCTAGCGAAAGCATAAGCTTTGTAACTTCTTTGTCAGTGATGATCTTTACCGTATTTTGTTCAAGTAAGTCGTGTAGCGGTTTATTTCGCTCAAAGGTATTTGCTTGCTCTGGTGTTAAATTAATTAATACCGTTTGTGGCTCCTCACTAAAATTACTAAAAACATAAATAGATTGCTGTCCCAGCGAGCGTACAAAACCAACAACGCGTTCGCTATTGCTAAGTGAAAGCTCTGACATGGTTCCACCTACAACAGCGGGTAAACTATTAAGAGCCATTATTGATTTATAATAATCACGAAGTGATGCTTGCTCGCTCGATAAGTTAGCGCCGTCGAATTTGCCGTTGTTCATCCATGCTTGATGCGCTGGTACACCAATATAGTCAAAAATACTGGTGCGAGTAGATGTGCCAAAACCTGCGTTTTCAGATCCGTCCTCCCCCACATCTTGGGCAAAATATAATAAAGTAGGTGCGCGACTCATTAAGCTAGAAACGACCATTGCTGGTTTCCCCCAGCGTGCATCACCTGCAAAATCAGGACTAGCAATGCGTTGTTCGTCGTGATTTTCTAAAAAGTGCAGCATGTGCGCTTCAATATCAGCCACTTGGCTTTGGGCTGCAAAAATAGTATTAGCCGCTTGCTTACCCTGCATAATGGCTTTTAATGTGTCGTAAAAGCCGACTTTGTCATACAAGTAATCCATTTTTCCTTGCTGAATATACGCTCTGTACATTTGTGGGTTGTAAACTTCAGCCAATAAAAACGCATCGGGCTTTTGCATTTTTATTGATGAATTTAAAAAGCTCCAAAATTCAACCGGCACCATTTCGGCCATATCGTACCTAAAACCATCAACGCCTTTATCAAGCCAGTAAAGAGTGATATCTCTAAATTTATACCAGCTATTAGGCAGTTCCTTATTTTGCCAAAACGCATAATGAGCGCGATAATCTTGGTTTTCTAACTCTTTAGGTAATACAGGAAAGTCATAGCTGCCATCAGGCTTAACGCCATAATTCACTCTTACGGTTTCGTACCAATCGTTAATATCTGGCTTGGGTGCACGCGCGCCATTCCCCGTCCATTTCGCTGGCGTTTCATCAAAAAAACCGTCAGCTAAAGGGTGAGTATTACCCCCTAAAACTGTATAGCTTTGTGATGTTGGAACCTGAAAAGACTGACCTGGTACATAATAAAAGTTATTATTTTTATCGTACTCTTTGCTGGTGTCGTCTTGCTCACCAAAGTCTTTTATTCCTTTGGGTTTTGCTACTGATTTATAATTACGAGCCACATGGTTAGGTACAATATCTATAACCACTTTCATGCCATGCTCATGAGTGCGCTCAATCAGATCACTAAACTCACCCATTCTATTAGTCACATTTATGGCTAAATCTGGGTTTACGTCGTAGTAATCTTTTATTGCATAAGGTGAACCTGCACGGCCTTTAACTACATCAGGGTCGTCTTGCGTAATCCCATACTCGGTATAATCGCCCACTAGCGCATGATGTAAAACACCGGTATACCAAACATGGGTCGTACCCAATTCTTTAATACCTTTAAGTGCAGCATCGTTAAAGTCGGTAAATTTACCTACGCCATTTTGCTCTTTTGTACCCCAGGGCACATTCGCGGTCTGTGTGTTACCAAATAAGCGTGTAAATACTTGGTATACAACAGGCTTTGTTAACTCATTTTGCGTCTGTTTAGGCGCTTGCTGTTGTTCGGTTTCATTATTGTCTGAGCACGCACTTGTTATAAGTGCGCTACACAGTAATGCGGGTACATAAACTGATTTTTTCATTGTGTGTCTTTTTGTCAGTAGTGTTATAGCTTTATACTAAAGATATCTGCAGCAACCATACAGTTGCTGCATACGTATTCACTTAAACATTCACGGCGTATTAATCACTAATACCGTAGCAGTCATTGGCTCTAAGTTAATACTGTTAGTTAGTTTAAAAGTGTGTTGTGTGAATAATGCCTGCACATTGGCATTTTTTGGTATAACTTCTTGCATGTAATCAAGATTATGCTTTTGTGTTACTTTGTTTTTATTCATAAAAACTAATACTGTTTGCGTATCACTAACGCGAACATAACTATAAACACCATTGTTCGGACTGAAATGAACGAGCTTACCCTTTGTAAGTGCCGGGCTTTGCTTTCTAAAGTTAAGTAGCGTGCTTATAGTCTTGTGCATATCGCGCTGATTTTTACTTAACCCGACTCCAGTAAACGCATTAGCGTTTTGATTTTTGAACCCACCTGGAAAATCAATGCGTATATCACCATGATCTTTACTCGGCGTATTATCCAATAATATTTCGGTTCCATAATATATTTGAGCAATGCCGCGCGTTGTTAAAAACAAAGTCATCGCCATTTTAGTTTTAGCTAAGTCTTGCCCAAATTCCGTATATAAACGGCTCATATCGTGGTTATCAGCAAACACCATAATGTTATTGGTGTCTGGGTATAAAAAATCGTTAGCTAATGACTGATATACTTTAACCCAGCCTGTGCTCCAACTTTCATCTTCATTTAAAGCTCGAATTACCGCCTCTTGCAACGAAAAGTCCATCACACTGGGTAAGCTTGACACATACCCATCTTGATTTACTTTACCGCGCTGCCAATACGACGCTATTGCAGGGTTTGAAGTCCACTCTTCGCCAACAATATTAAAGTGTGGGTATTCATCCATAATGGCCTTGGTCCAATCACTTAAAAACGCTTTATCTGAATAAGAATAGGTATCTACACGAATACCGCTTAAATCTGCGTATTCAATCCACCAAATTGCATTTTGAATTAAATACTCATTTAATAATGGTTGGCGCTGGTTTAAATCGGGCATGCTAGCGACAAACCAACCATCGCTAAATTGGCGTTTATCGTAGTTACTTGCGTGTGGATCTTGAATTGTTTGGCGCGCATGGCTTGTGGCATTTTTGCCATTTTCAAACTGCCCATTAAAGTTAATCCAATCTTGAGTTGGTTTATCCTTCATCCACGGGTGCTCAGCACCAAAGTGATTAAGCACCATATCCATAACAAGTCCAATGCCCTGCTCTTTAGCCTTTATTGATAACGTTTTGTATAAATTATTTGATCCCATTCGCGGATCAACGTTGTAAAAGTCTGTAATCGCGTAACCATGATAAGAGTAATCTGGCATGTTGTTTTCAAGCACAGGTGTTAGCCAAAGCTGTGTCACGCCTAGTTTATTTAAATACGGCAGTGCATTAATTACACCTTGAATATCACCGCCATGTCGCCCGCCTTTAAAGCTTGTATTTTCACTCTCTAGCATACCTCTAACTGTATCGTTTTTTTCATCACCATTTACAAAGCGATCTGGGTTAATTAAATATAAAGCATCTGCATTTGTGAAACCTTGACGTTGCGCGCTGTGTTTATCTCGGGTAAGTAAAGGAAATTCAAAGCTATGTACTGGATCGCTACTCTTAAATTGAAGCGTTCCCGCTTTAGCGTTATCGCTAATATTTAAATGTAGAAAAGCATAATTAGGGTTGTCAGTGCGTGTTACGTTATTAAGTTCAACCCCTTTATACTGATCTAATTTAAATTCTTCGTTAGCTATATTTTGCTCATGCACGAGTACTGTAATGTTATTTTTATTCATGCCTACCCACCAATTGGCAGGCTCTACATTAAGTGCATAACTAAAGCTTGGTAAGCTACATGCGCTTACTAGTAAAAGTGTGTTTAAAAATCGCATTATTATACCTTTTTAATGCTGGCTAAAAAATTCTGGTGAGTTGGTAATTGCGTTACAGTTGAGCTGATCAACGTTTTTAAAGTAGAGAATAAATCGCTCAGTTGATCATCACTTAGTGAATCAACAATACTGTTATAGTCATCAGGGATAAGCCCTTGCCCTATCATGACTTGCTGCCAAGCAACTTCGGCGAATAGTTCATCATCTTCACGTATTACTTTGCCTGTGTGTTTAAATAAATTCAGTTTATGGGTAAGGGAATTTGGTATATCCATTTGCATGCATTGACGCCAAAACGGGGAGTCTTCTCGCTCGGTGAGTTTATAATGCAAAATAATAAAATCACGTATGTGCTCTAATTCAATAACGCTTTGTTTATTAAACTCCGTTACTAACGCATCACTAATACCGTTGTGTGGAAATAGCTTAATTAAACGCGTAACCGCAGTTTGAATTAAATGAATACTGGTTGACTCTAGCGGCTCTAAAAAACCACTTGAGAGGCCAACCGACACCACATTTTTATGCCATTGCTTTAAACGCCGACCTGTTTTGAATTTTATAATACGGGGCTCTGTAATTGGCTCAGCGGGTAAGCTTTTTAGCCGTAACTGCTTAGCATCATCATCTGACAAGTATCTACTGCAATAAACAAGGCCATTACCAATACGATTTTGCAGTGGTATTTGCCATTGCCAACCAGCACTATGTGCAATAGATCGCGTGTAGGGCTTAAGCTCATGAGTACTTTTTGTTTGTACGGCTACTGCACTATCGCATGGTAAGTAATGAGACCAATCAATAAAACCTGTATTTAGTGTTTGTTCAATTAATAGTGCACGCAGCCCGGTGCAATCTATAAATAAATCCCCACTAATTTGACTGTCGTTATCAAGTGTTAGGCTTTTAACATTGCCTGTATCGCATTGTTCAACATGGCTTATTTTTGCATCTATGTGTTTAACACCGCGCGATATAGCCAACTTTTTTAAGTATTCAGCGTAAAGCGTCGCATCAAAATGATATGCGTAACTCAGCCCAGGTAGTTGGGTATTAGGAATTGTATTGAGGGGTGCAAATTTATGCTGTTTAGCCACTTGGTAATTGAGTGAAAAATCCCATAGTTCGTCTTCGCAGCCCGTAACTTGGCCTTTTAACCAAAAATTATAAAAGGGAAAATCTTTACCTAACGAGCCAAACGCATGCATGTAGCTATGCCCTGGCGTTTTCCAGTTTTCGAACTCTATACCTAATTTTATTGAAGCATTAGTGGCATTAATAAAATCTTGCTCGTTTATACCCAGCGCGTTATTAAGTTGAATAATGGGCGGTATCGTTGCTTCACCCACTCCTACCGTACCAATAGCTGATGATTCTATTAGTGTGATATTAATTACTTTACCTAACACTTTATTAAGCAGTGCTGCTGTTATCCACCCTGCGGTACCACCGCCTGCAATTACGACATGTTTTATTGGTTTCATATTATTGCCCACGCTTTAATACAGCGCTCAATAAACTTAATTAAGCGAATTGGTATTAATCAGTGTTTGATAAACTAGCTATAAAAAAGCCCTTGTAAAACAAATCACAAGGGCTTCTACACACAACTTTTATTATAGCTTGTAACTAAAGCCTAACAAGTAAGTACGACCGTAATCTTGGTAGTCACGTACTTGTAGAGCATTATCGCCAGAAAGTGACGTAAACGGTTCTTCAGTTAAGTTTTGTACTTGAAACTGAACAGATAAACCTTCAAGGCTTTCAATGCCGGCCTCAGAGAAGTCATAACCTGCTTGAACATCCCAAATAGTTTCACCTAAAATATCAACTTGTTCAGTGTTAAAACCTAAACCATATACATCACCTTTAAAGGCACTGCGTTTGCGCATACTGGTACGTAATTGCATACCATGCATTTCGTAGTAAACTGTTAAGCTTTGAATTTTATCCGAAAGACCTGGTAGCTCGTAATCGTTACCGTTTTGATCTTCAATATCAGACTCAATACCAGTATGGCTGGCAATTAAACCAAAACCTTCAAGAGATGGATGGAATATTTTAAATGGTAACGCTAGTGAAAGCTCGTAACCATATAAATCGCCACCGCCGCCATTTATTTTACCGCTGCCTGTACCTGATGATGTTGCAGGAACTTCACCTGTTGAAGGGTCAGCTACACCTGACATATCAATTGCATACGTGCCGTCAAAAATCCACTGAGTTAAATCTTTATAGAAAAACGCTGCAGAGAAGTAACCCTCATCACTAAAGTAATTCTCGTAAGTAAAATCGTAGCCTGTTGCTTCTTTAGGCTCTAGACTAGGATTACCACCCGATACAGACCAATAGTTTCCATTTTCATCTGGTGTTTGATTATATGATGCATTAACTGATGAATTCATTTCATCTAAGCGTGCACGAGAAATTGTTTTAGCAGCACCAAAACGTATCGTTTGTTGCTCATCAATCGCAAGTGATAAGTTTAAGCTTGGTAGTACATGTGAATAATCGTGACTAATATCTGTAGGAGTTACAAATATATTACCATCGTCATCCATATTAAAAGCGTTACTTTGTGAAGACTGATCGGTATTAACGTAACGTACCCCCACATTACCTGTTAATGCTAAGCCATTTATTTCTGCATTAATATTAGCTTGCACAAACGCTGAGGTAATTTCTTCTTTTACTGTCCACGATTTAGTTAAGTGACTTGTATCAGCTAAACTTTGGTCTACTAAAGCATAATAACCATCATTCACTAACCCATTAACATCGTAGGCAATCATGTCACCCATTCCAATAAAGCCTAGGTCAACACTTCCCATCCGGTATTGCTCTGGAACAGTTAGCATGCCTGGGTTAGCAAGCGAAAATCCTGATAATGTCATATAAAAGCCTTGCGAATCTTTTGTTTTTTCGCGCTCTTTATAAGACATACCAAATTCAATTGAGCTGAAGTATTCGTTTTCTAATACTTTAGATGCCGCCAGCTTTAATGTAGATAGTTCATCTTCAATGGTTGGTGCATTAATGAAACCATCTTGTGCCTGATCTTTATAACCAGAAATATCATTTCCATCTGCATCAATTAAGCCATACTTATTATTCAACGCCTTGTTTGAGCCCCAAGAAAGAGGTCCACCTAACTGAATTAAGCTGTAATCACTGTAATCTAAATCGTGAGTAAACGTAGCACCAGTATTACCACCATCAAAAGTATAACCTAGGTTATCTGCAACACCACGCGTATCACCGCGACCTGTGCCCGAATAACTTTCAAGGCTCCAAATTTTACGGTCTACTTGCGAGTAACTTGCATCAAACTCAACTGACCATGAATCGTCAATATCGTATTTAGTATTAAAACCAAATGCGGTTAATTCTGCTTCACGTTCTTCGTAATCGTTACGCACAATTACGCGCTGGCCATTTGTTACCGCACTGGTAACAAAGCCGCTTGCGCCATCTACAACTACGCTTGCAGGGTCAATTGAGCCTTGGCCCCATGCAAATGGAACTTCAATACCACGTAAGATTTTTTCATCTGTAAAATCTACATACAATGCATCAAACGTCATATTTAGTTTATCTGTGGGCGCCGCTTCTAAAACAAGCATTGCTGAGTCACGTTCAAGTGTAGATGAACGTACAAATGGTTTAGCACCACCTAAAATTGAATATGTTTGGCCATCTACTTCTCTTTCTGGGTAACCCCACGAGTTCCAACGTTTTTCTTGGTTTGGTGAACTCATGGTGTTTAGTGCAAATGCAACACCAATGGTATCGTCTGCAAATTGGTCAATGTATGAAATAGTGCCTCGGTAACCGTCGTCGTTGCCGTCAGGGTTTAATTTACCAAAGCTGGTTTGCTCATACTGCCCATTTACTTGCACAACACGTTCGCCTTTACTTAGTGGACGAACTGTTTGCATATTAATAACACCAGCAATACCCTCAGCATCAATACTTGCATTTGGCGTTTTATAAACAGTTACACCGCTCATTATTTCTGATGGGTAAAGGTCAAACTCTACACCACGGTTATCACCAATCGATACTTGTTCACGACCATTAAACGTTGTGCCACTTTCATTCTCGCCAAAACCACGAATAGAGACACGACTTGCTCGGCCGTCTAAGCGCTGAGCTGTTAAACCGGGTAAACGCGCAATCGATTCAGCAATTGAAGAATCTGGCAATTTGCCAATATCTTCAGCCGATATAGATTCTACAACCTGTGTAGAGAAGCGTTTTGTGTTAATAGACTCAACCACACTGCCACGAAAGCCTTTAACTTCGATAACTTCTACATCATCTTTTTTTATTGTATCTTCTTGAGCAGCCTGTGTAGCAAAGCTCGATAAGCCTGCAGCTGTTAATGCCAAAGTTAATATACTTGGTTTGAACATAGACATAATGTTTTCCCGTTACCCATATTGTGATACCCGCGTTCAATGTTTAAGTGATAGTTAAACAAGGCGAGCTAATTTTGTTGTCAGGATGAATATTAACGCCAGATTTATTTTATTAACAACTTTATGCATACGTATTCAACAATTTCAATGTAGCCTAACATTAACACATATTACACACGTTTATTTTTAACCAATTGATTTTATTAGTAATAAAGTAGATAAAAAACACAAGACAAACATCAATAGTCAAATCAATTCTATTGAAACTTAATGGCACTTTTACTTAAATGTAAACAAGGTGAAGTTAATTATCACTGTCAAATAACGTTTAAATTATTCCACATTTACCAAGCGTTAAATTGGTCAGACCATTTAATATAGATCCTGGGATATATTTCCCTTACAGTACAATCTGTTAGATTCAATTTAACTAATAAATCAATGACTGACGTAATTGGTAAACAATAGATACGCAAAATGAACGCTACTAAAGCCACTCTAACCACTTATTTTTAATAAATTTATTGCATTATTTTTAGTGCATACGTATGCAGACTTTTTACAGGATTAAAGGCTTCACGTATGCTTTTTGCAAATAACGTGATTAATCGTAATCACAATAAAGAATAGTCTAAATACTGTGTAGAATGACGGAGAAAAGCATGACCCAAAAGCAGTGGTATAAAGGTGCGGTGATTTATCAAGTTTATCCGCGTAGCTTTCAAGATAGCAACAACGATGGTATTGGTGATTTAAAAGGGATTATTAATCGTATTGATTACATTAAAAGCTTAGGCGTTGATGCAATTTGGATTTCACCTTTTTTCAAATCGCCAATGAAAGACTTTGGCTACGATATTAGTGACTACCGTGACATTGACCCGCTTTTTGGTGATTTAAACGATTTTGATGAACTTATTAGCCAAGCCCATGATCGCAATATTAAAATTATAATTGACCAAGTACTAAGCCATACATCAGATCAACACCAATGGTTTACAGATAGCCGCGAAAATCAAAATAACGATAAAGCGGATTGGTATGTTTGGGCTGAAGCCAAAGATGACGGCACAGCACCTAATAATTGGCTGTCTATTTTTGGTGGTGGTGCTTGGCAGTGGGAGCCTCGTCGCGGGCAATACTACCTACATAATTTTTTAACCGAACAACCGGATCTTAACTTTCATAACCCAGATGTTCGAAAAGCTGTGCTTAATAATGTTGAGTTTTGGCTTAAAAAAGGCGTTGATGGGTTTAGGCTTGATGCAATTAATTTTTGCTATCACGACGCGCAATTACGTGATAATCCGGCTAAACCAAAAGATAAGCGCCAGGGTCGTGGTTTTAGTGAAGATAATCCGTATGCATTTCAGTACCATTACTACAATAATACTCAGCCTGAAAATATTGAGTTTATGCAAGATATTCGCACATTACTTAATAAATACCCAGGTACTGTATCGCTTGGCGAAATCTCATCAGAAGATTCATTAGCTACAATGGCGCAGTACACCCAAGGTGGCGACAAACTGCACATGGGTTATAGCTTTGAGCTATTAACAAATGATTACTCAAGTGAATATATTAGAACTACGGTTCAAACTCTAGAACAACGTATGACTGAAGGCTGGCCATGCTGGGCATTTAGTAATCATGATGTAGAGCGCGTAGCGAGCCGCTGGAGCGAAAATGGCGAAGTAAACCCTCAACAATGTAAAATGCTAACCGCCCTATTAGCTTCTCTTCGCGGCAGCGTGTGTATGTATCAAGGTGAAGAGCTAGGTCTGGGTGAAGCAAGTGTGGCATTTGAAGATTTACAAGACCCATACGGCATTACATTTTGGCCTAATTTTAAAGGGCGTGATGGCTGTAGAACACCAATGCCTTGGGATCTAGCTGATTCATCTCATGCAGGTTTTAGTGAAGTAAAACCTTGGCTACCCGTTGATAATGCACATAAGCAGCAATCAGTAGCTATACAAACAGATGATAACAACTCAATTTTAAACGCCTACCGTGAATTTATGGCGTGGCGAAAAAAGCAAACTGTTTTACTTGAGGGTGATATTGAGTTTATTGAAACGCCTGAGCCTGTGCTTGCTTTTTATAGAACGCTTGGAACGCAAAAAATGCTTTGTATGTTCAATCTCAGCGCTAAGCAAACAAGTATTGATATGCCAACATCAATCGTTAAAGAATACACCGAGCTTAGCCACCACAGCGCAAAGTTAGACCGAGGCACCACAATACTTGAGCCTTACGCATGTTTTTACGCTCAGTGTTAATGACTCAAAAGTTACGTTTAGTGTATACGTAAGCGCGTTACACACGAAAAAGCCCAAGCTATTCACTTGGGCTTTTTTGTATTTAACGCATTCTAGTGACTTTTAGTTTCAACATTTAGACATTCAGTTAAAGCAAATAATACGGCTGATATTACAAATTTAAAATATCCTCATAGCAGAAATATACAATGGCGCTTATCCATTTCATTTTTGAACCTAAAAAATCACTTTTCCTAAAACAATCTAAAGGTTATTAATATAAAGCGCAGAATCAAGTTTTCTTAGCTACTAAATATATTACTCCAGCTGATAATGCTGTACTTACTAAAGTTTAAAAACCGACAAGTAAATTACTCATCCTCACGATAAAAAAATTTCGTTATCTTTTATTTCAATTTCGATTAAAAATCAACATACCAACAGAGTTGTTCTGGATTGGGCACTACTGATTTATACCTAACTTTAAACTGGATAAATCAGTCATCACACCATTTTTTTAGGAATAAACGAATGAAAAAAGCATTGCTAGCATTAATCGTAGCACCACTATTTGCAGTATCTGCGACTTACGCGGTTGCAGACGATGCGCCAACAGCTTCAGCCGAAATGATAAAAGAATACACAGAAATGTGTGTTAACTGGGCTAAAGATGATGACGTAAGCAATGAAGAGCTAAATGCCTACGTATTAAAATGCGTAAATGATGAGCTTGAATCTGAAGGCTATAAAAAAGTATCTTCTGTTAAGATTTAATTATACCAATTACATTTAATTAGTGATCAATTATAGCGCTAAGAATAAAGCTCAATAGCTAAGCGAAAAAGCATGACATATATTTGTTCTCGGCAGCTGCTCCCTGCAATGCCTACTGTCTGCATCTATGCAGTCATATATGAATAGTTTTTAACGCAGTAACTGAGTTATTTAATACGCTAAAATGACCATGTTTTTAATCAAATTGGTAACACGCTTAGGTGAATGTACTGCTAATAAAGCCGTTGCGAAAGCACTCAACTAGGCACAAAAAAACCGGAATAGACACAAGCTGTGCATTCCGGTTTTTTTATGACTTTTTAAATCTACAAAAGCTATGAATAAGCAATAACGAGCTTATTCATCTTCTTTTTTAGCTTTCGCTTTAGGCTTAGCTTTAGGCTTAGCTTTAGCTGGTGCCTTTTTTGCAGCTGCTTTCTTTTTAGGCGCTGCTTTTTTCTTCGCTTCTTCTGTCCATTTACCTGCCTCATAATGAGCAGTCCAGCCGGTAGCTTTACCGTCAACTTCAGTCATAACATACTGAGATTTATTTTTACGGCTATAGCGTACAACAGCAAGATTACCATCAGGATCTTTAGCTGGTGCATCTGCTAAATAATAAAACTTAGGCGAAATGCGGTCTCTAAAGCGTTTTAGTTCTTCAACCTTAGGTGCACGTGTTTCACGTGACTTAGGAAAAGTATTTGCGGCTAAAAATATACCCGCAGCGCCATCACGTAAAACAAAATAAGCATCTGACTTTTCACACTCTAATTCAGTAATGTGAACAGGATCTTCTTTTGGTGGAGCAGCCTCGCCATTTTTAAGTAACTTACGTGTGTTCTTACACTCGTCGTTATTACAACCAAAGTACTTACCAAAGCGACCCGATTTAAGCTCCATGTCAGAACCGCACTTATCACATTCGATAATTGGTCCGTCGTAGCCTTTAATTTTAAAGGTACCTTCTTCAACTATATGCCCTTTACATGCTGGGTTATTACCACACACATGTAGTTTACGGGTTTCGTCAATTAGGTATGAGTCCATTGCAGTTTCACAAATAGGACAACGCTTCATCTGCATTAATTTTTCGGTTTCTACGTCTTCGACATCAGCAGCAACCGCTTCATCGCCCGACACTAAGTTCATTGTTGTAGTACAACGCTCTTTTGGTGGAAGGCTGTAACCAGTACACCCTAAGAAAACACCGGTTGAAGCCGTACGTATGCCCATTTTGCGGCTACATGTAGGACATTCTATATCGGTTTCAACCATCTCATTAAGACGCATGCCGCCATTCTCTGGCTCGTCTTTAGCGACAGTTAGTTGCGTTGAAAAATCAGCATAAAACTTATCTAAAACTTGAGTCCATACACGCTTGCCTTCAGCAATGTCATCTAAACGACCTTCCATTTTAGCTGTAAAATCAAAGTTCATTAAATCAGTGAAGTTTTCAACTAAGCGGTCAGTAACAATTTCACCCATTTTTTCAGCAAAGAAACGGCGATTTTCTACACGTACATAACCACGATCTTGAATTGTTGATATAATCGACGCATAAGTAGATGGACGACCAATACCACGCTTTTCAAGCTCTTTTACTAAACTAGCTTCACTAAAGCGAGCTGGCGGCTTAGTAAAATGCTGCTTAGGATCAAGTTCTATTAAAGTAAGTATTTCACCTTCTTTAACAGCTGGCAGTGATTGATCTTCTTCGTTCTTTTTACGCACCGCAGGTTGTACTTTTGTCCAACCATCAAAGCGAAGCACGCGGCCTTTTGCTTTGAGCTGGAAATCGTTAGCTGCAACAGTCAGTGTTGTTAAGTCGTATTCAGCAGGTACCATTTGACACGCTACAAACTGACGCCAAATTAGCTCATACAGCTTTTTAGCATCGGCATCTACGCCTTCGATATGACCAGACAACACAGTAACGCTTGAAGGACGAATTGCCTCATGCGCTTCTTGTGCATTGCCTTTAGAGCTATAGTTAATTGGATCTTTTGGTAAATATTTAGCACCAAACTCGTTCGTTACATACTCACGACACATTTCAACCGCATCTTTTGAAAGATTGGTTGAATCGGTACGCATATAAGTAATATAACCGCCTTCATACAAACGCTGAGCGAGCATCATAGTCTTTTTAACGCCATAACCTAGGCGTGTACTTGCCGCTTGTTGCATGGTTGAAGTAATTAATGGCGCACTTGGGCGACTTTTACTTGGTTTTTCTTCAACGCTAATTACTTTGTATTCTGCACTCTCAAGGCTTTTAACAGCTGCGCTAGCCTGAGCTTCATTTACAGGCTTAAATGCCTTTCCTGCTTGTTTGGTTACTTCTAAGCGTAACTCAGACTCAGTATTCTTAACATCAGCGTGAATATCCCAAAACTCTTCAGGGATAAATGCCTTAATTTCACGTTCACGCTCAACTAATAAGCGTACCGCAACAGACTGAACTCGTCCTGCAGATAGACCACGTGCAACTTTTGCCCACAACAAAGGAGAAACCATAAAGCCTACAACACGGTCTAAAAAGCGTCGTGTTTGCTGAGCGTAAACCATGTCAGTATTAAGCTCGCCAGGTGTTTCGAAAGCTTGCTGTATTGCGTTTTTGGTAATCTCGTTAAAAACTACGCGCTTATACTTTTCAGGTTCGCCGCCAATGATTTCTTGAAGGTGCCAAGCAATTGCTTCCCCTTCTCTATCCAAATCCGTTGCGAGGTATATTTGATCTGCATTTTCAGCCAGCTTTTGTAATTCTTGAACAACCTTCTCTTTACCTGGCAGGATTTCATAATGCGGCTCCCAACCTTGCTCAGGATCAATACCCATACGCGCGACCAGGTTAGTATAATCTCGTTGCTTTTTATACGCTGCTTTCTCTTCAGGTTCCATTTTGCGAACTTCTGCTGGCGTTTTAGTTGCCGGCACTTTAGCTTTGCTCGAACCTGAAGTAGGTAAATCACGTACATGCCCAATACTGGACTTTACGATGAAGTCATTACCTAAATATTTATTAATTGTTTTAGCCTTAGCAGGTGACTCTACAATTACTAGCGATTTGCCCATAGTTGCCTATTTCTAACCAAATATTAAAAATGTGTTTTGCCGACATAAGCGGCGCGAATATTTATAGGTATATCTACAAACACTAGTTGTTACAAGCTTTTAATACAAACTTTTCAGTATTTACTGAATAAACGAACAATTTTTGTCGTTAAATTAAACAAACAGGTGTTTTTAGATTAATTGATGTGGAATATATAGAACAGAAACAAAAATGCCAACCTAAAGGTTGGCATTTTTTATTTTAAACGATTATAAATCGTCGATTACTGAAACTGAAAATGGCGAAACTAAACCTGAAGGAGCTTCAACTGAAATGTTTAAGCTACCCGATGGACTATCGTTACCACCTGTCAAAGGTTCCCGTTTAATACCAAAAGAAACACCTACTGGAACAAAGCTCGTAGTATTAGGAAATACATAACTAGTTTCGCCAGTAATTTCACCGTTATCAGTACTAATAGTTACCTCAGTACCTGCAGGCATAGGATTATTATACATATCTGCAATATACATAATCAGACTGACACTACTAGTCCCTGTTGGACTCTGGGTTAAATCTATTTCACTGACTTGACACATCTGTTGGCTTGTTGGATCAGCTTGTGAGCGACGTACTAATGGGCTCGCTGGATCACTGTTTATATGCACCTCAGATGCTGTTACGCCTGCAATAGCCGAGCAATCATCAGCATAGGTTACTAATCTAAAGAATGCCGCATCACCCGACATAACAATCTCTTGGTTTTGAAATACATTAACCAATTGACGGCTACATAGCCCTGCGGTTTCGTCTTCTTCACGACATAGTAAACCATTGTATAAACCGTTTTGGGTAGTCCAAGAGCCATTACCATCAAAATCTACGAACTCTTCAAACTCATCACCTGTTGAATTGTCACGAGAACATGGGTCTGTTCCATCACTACAATCTTTGCCGCCAAAAGTACCATCTTCATTGTTATCAATAAAAGCTTCTGGGATATCAAATAAATCATCAAAGAAGTCTTCGCTATCAAAGTAACCATTACCATTTAAGTCTGAAAAAGTCTCTTCACCAATAGCATATGCATGAACGGTTGCTCGTCCACCAAGTGGTAAATCTATTGTAAGATCATTATTTAAAATACCTAATGGGCACGGTAATCCACCATCACATTTTTGAGCAATTGTATTTTCGTACATTGAATCAGTAAAAGGACGCGGGTTGCTACTTGTCCAAGTAACGCTACATGCTCCATTCGTTGTAGTACAACTTGGCTCAATAACTCCACCTTCTGTAATAAAAGTAACGGCCGTACCATCTGGAACAGGATTATTAAAGTGATCGGCTAAACGTGCGTTAACCGCTACTGTATTACCATCAACATTTAATGCATGGGGATTGAAAATAGAACGCGATAGCGAAAAACTATTTTGATCGGCAATACCCGTACTAACAACAAGAATATCTGAGGGAGCCGTAACAATGACTGTATTGCCTCCAACCTCTTCCTCACTTGATGCAATAACACGTACAGGTGTTGCAATCGAACCAGATAGTACTGATGTTTTCACTTCGCCACGGGCATTAGTAATAGCGCTTGCTGTGCCTAATGTAATGCCACCTACAGCAGTTGAAAGTTCAAAGTTAACCGTTCTTGACGCTAAATCGTTCCCGTTTGAATCCACAAGTTTGAAAGTCACTTCTGAAATTTCAGTACGGTCAGCACCACCTGTACCTTTTAATGCAATTACAGGCTCTGTAACATCTATAAACTGTAAAAAACCAATATTTGCAGGTGATACATTAATTGTAGTATTTGCAGAAACCGTATCTCCACCAGTAATAACCGTTGCAGTAATAATATCACCACCCACACAAGTTAAAGGGCGATAAGTTGAACGTGCAAATCCACCAATACTTGTCACAGTTTCATCAATTGATGCCTGCTCCGAACTTACACAGCCCGATGTAAATTCAACCGTTAATGGCGTTGTATATAACTCACCATCTTTAGTAATTTCAATAGAAACTAGAGCCGTAGCCCCTGCCGCTAATAGCTCATCATCAGCAATAGAACTCGAAATAGAAATTTCAATATCTACCGCAGCAATCTGAAACGCCTTAGTCAAGTTACTATCAAGTACAGACACGGTGATTTCACCTGCCCCTACATCCAGTCCAGGAACAATATCGAGTAGTGCAATACCATTAGAATCTGTAATTGCAGTACCTGTAGTAGGTGAAATTGCACCAATAGTGGTAGTAGCGGTTACTAAAGTTTGAGTAAGTGGTGTTGTTGAATTTTCATTAGTCACTTCAATAAATAAAATAGCTGAAGAATCACCTGAGATACTTGTTATCTCTTCACATAAACTTGCATCTCTAGTTGTTTTAAAACCAACCGGACAGTTTTGCAAAATTTTAAAATTGATATCCGCAGTGCTTTGATTAGGGTCGATAGCATCACCACGAGTATAAAACCCTACCGTTTCTGTAATAGCTTCGTACTGTGCTGTAACATTACCGGCTCCTTCAATTGTACCTGGTGTTAGATTTAGAGTAGCAATACCGTTAATATTTGTTAGCGCAGTACCTGAACTAGGTAATAGGTTACCTAAAGTAGAGCTAAAAGAAACCACTTTTCCAATTACTGGGGCACCATTTGAATCTAGGACTAGAGCTTCTACTAGGCCATTATCGTTGGCACTAATTTCGCTTATTTGGTTTCGTGTTGTTGACGACCTTAAGCTCAGATCAATTGTGAAATTATCTGCATCACCTTGGGCTGGAGAGTCCCCGGCAGTTGTATATGTAAAAGCTTCAGCTGTGTAACTCGTGTTATCGCTATCAATATATTCGGCCGTTATTGAGCCAGCCCCAGCTTCTGTCCCTGCTAATAAATCAACCTTCGCAATCCCCTTCTCATTGGTCAGTGCAGTACCATTAGAAGGATTAATAGTCCCTAAGCCTGATAAATTAAATGCGACTAACTTAAACGCACCTGGTTCACCGTTTAATAAGAGTTGCGCCTGGGCAACAGCAGGGTTTAAAAAATCCACATTGCGAGTTGTCGAATCATCACTTGCTAATAAGCTAACTGTAATTTCCGCTTTTTCAACAATGATAGATTCAAAGTCAAAGGCTTCCGATGAGTACGTAACACCATTATTTATGTAAGTTACAGATAATTCTGAAGCACCTTCAATATTTCCAGCTAGGAGCTCAATAGCAGCTATACCATTGCTATTGGTTAAAACACTTCCAGAACTAGGGTTTAAAACACCGATATTACTAGCTAACGAAAAATTAACACTTTGTGAGCTAACTGGAGTACCGTCATTAAGTAACGTTGCTCTTAGTTCAAGTGGCGCTAATGAAGTAACTGTATTTGATTGAAGATCCGTTCCATTTGAATACCCTTGCAAAGTTAAACTATAAGCAGGTTGGTTACCTTCTTTACCGTCGGATTGAAACGAGAAACTTGAGGTGTAAGTAACACTATCAATGTTGAAACTTGCTACAACTTGACCAGCGCCTTCAATTGTTCCTGATGTTAATTCTACTTTCGCTTGTCCATTAGTTTGTGTAAGTGCTGAACTTGCATTTAAAGAACCCACATTACCCGATAGAGAAAATGTTATTACCTCACCAGATACTTGATTACCGTTATTAGTAAGAGTGGCGATTAAATCGATTGGAGTATCCCCTGAAACTGAATTGGTTTCAGATCCATCCCCTTGAGAGAAGCCTTGTAATTGGATCACGTATTCATTATTTGGATTTAGTCCAGCATCACCTGTTGAGCTAAACGAAAAACTATCTGTATAGGTCGTGCCATCAACTGTATATGTGGCAGTTACTTCTCCAGCACCTTCGACAGTACCAGCCATTAGTTCAACTTCGGCTTCCCCATCTGTATTTGTTAGTGCAGATGTCTGGCTTAAAGCCCCTACGGTATCGGTTAAAGTAAACGTAATTCGCTGACTATCAACAACATCACCGTCGTTATCAGTGAGTATTGCTCTTAAGTTTAAGGGAGAATCTGCCGTAACAGCATTTGACTCTGTTTCGTCTGTTTGAGAGTATCCCTTTAATGAAACCGAATATGTAGCAGCCTCTGTAGTGGAATCACCATCACTTATAGAACCGTCTTTTTCAAGTGACCCACCGCCACCACAGGCTGTGAGTAAAAAACTTAGCAATGAAATGCCGAGCAGTCGCATTAAAGGCATGAACCTCTCCCTAGCGTTGTTATTATAATCAAAATTAATTTACACTTAATATTAACCTATAACTTAGTCTAAAATCACAGTTTTTTATTACTTTTTTGTGCAAAATATTTTTAAATAAATACTAACTTTTTCTGTAGTAAATATTTCCTTGCTGGTAGTCTATGGCAAATTTATAAAATGTAGATCAGGAAATATGTCAAAAATCCGTTCAATGAGTTTAACCACTCGCATCATGATTGGTATGGCGCTTGGGGTTGCAGTAGGTTTTATATTTCAGGCTATATTAGCTGGTGAAGACGATTATCTAATACCACTTGGGTTATTCTCTTTGCCAATTAAAGCCTTTTTTGTTGATGGTATTTTCCATGTTGGTGGCCAAATATTTATTGCCAGCTTAAAAATGTTAGTTGTGCCTCTTGTTTTTGTATCGCTCGTTTGTGGTACCTGTAGCTTAAGTGACCCTAAAAAACTAGGCCGCCTAGGTGGTAAATCTATTGTTTTATACTTATTAACTACGGCTATTGCTATAACGGTGGCTATTACACTTGCCTTATTATTTAGCCCTGGTGAAGGTATAAGCTTGCCATCTAATGCAGCTTACGACGCGAAAGAAGCGCCTACCCTAGCGCGTGTAATTATAGATATGTTTCCTACAAACCCTTTTGAAGCGATGGCCAAAGGTAATATGCTTCAAGTTATTGTGTTTGCACTATTATTTGGTGTAGCAATGGCATTAAGTGGTAAAGCAGGAAAGCGTGTTGCTACCGTATTTGAAGATTTAAACACTGTGATTTTAAAACTAGTTACGCTGTTAATGAATATTGCCCCTTATGGCGTGTTCTTTTTAATGGCAAAACTGTTTACAACAATTGAGCTTAACTTAATTGTTAGCCTAGCCAAATACTTTGGCGTTGTAGTGCTTGCACTGTTATTACATGCTTTTGTAAACTACACATTGCTTTTAAAAGTATTAACGGGCTTAAACCCGCTTATTTTCTTAGCAAAAATGAAGCACACATGCTTATTTGCATTTAGTACCTCGAGCTCAAGCGCAACTATGCCTATTACACTTGAAACTGCTACTAAAAAACTAGGTGCTAATAACTCGGTTGCCTCATTTACTATCCCACTGGGTGCTACCATTAACATGGATGGCACTGCCATCATGCAAGGTGTGGCTACCGTGTTCATTGCACAAGTGTTTAGTGTCGATTTGACAATATCTGATTATTTAATGGTTATATTAACAGCAACACTTGCCTCTGTAGGTACAGCAGGCGTACCTGGTGTTGGTTTAATAATGCTGGCCATGGTACTTAACCAAGTTGGCTTACCTGTAGAAGGGATTGCAATTATTATCGGTGTAGATAGATTACTTGATATGACACGTACAGCAGTTAATGTAACCGGCGATTGTATGGTTACCTGTGTTGTTGCTAAATCTGAAGGGGAACTTGATGAGAGCATCTTTAACGACCCTAATGCAGCTAAAGACTTAGAAGATTATCATAAGTCTATTGACTCTTAAGCTACATTTATACAGCTATAAAAAACCTTGATGCAATACATCAAGGTTTTTTTTGAGTAGAAAGAATTAAACTGAATCGTAAAAAAAATTCTAATCTAAGGATTTAGGGATTTAAATTTAGAGAGTAAGTTTATTCCCACTTTATTTACACCACTACTCAGGCCAAGAGCTAGCTTATCGCTTAATCCCTTTTTAATTTTGTATTTAATCTTATAAATTTGGCGCTCATGTTGCTGCTCCAGCAATGCATCATCACTTGTCTTTATGACATCTACCAAACCTTTATCAATCGCTTGAGTTGCAAACCAATGCTCGCCTGTCGCAACTAAGTTTATATCTAAGCTTGGACGTTGAGTGCTTACAAACGTTTTAAATAAATCATGTGTTTGTTCAATTTCTTCACGAAATTTTTCACGGGCCTTATCTGTGTTTTCACCAAATAAAGTAAGCGTACGTTTAAACTCACCTGCAGTTATTTGCTCAAATTCCACATCATTTTTCTTTAATATTTTATTAAAGTTTGGTATTTGAGCTATCACACCAATAGATCCAACTATGGCAAAAGGGGCTGCAAGTATCTCATCGGCTACACACGCCATCATGTAACCACCGCTCGCTGCTACTTTATCAATTGCAACACTCAGAGGAATACCTGCACTTTTAATACGCTGTAACTGAGATGCAGCAAGTCCGTAGCCATGCACAACACCACCACCACTTTCTAAACGAATAAGTACTTTGTCTTTACTTGGATTGGCAATAGAGATAATGGCCGTTATTTCTTCTCGTAAGCTTTCTACTTCGTGAGCGTCCATACTGCCTACAAAGTCAATTACATATAAACGAGGTTTAGGCTCATCTTTATCTGCTTTTTTACTTTGCGATTTAAGCTGTTTTTGGTGCGCTTTAAGCTCTTTTTTACCCAGCGTATTTTGTAAAAAGCTTTCTTTAAGCTCAACTAATTGCTCTGATATGTCGTCAATTTGTATTTCGCCTTTTTTGGCTTTAGGCTTAACTGCAGCGCCAACTATTAGCATTAGAATAACTGCTATAGCAATAACAAAAGTAATTGTTTTAGCAAAAAACAAACCGTATTCGTATAAAAATTCCAACTGGTTTCTCCATTTATAAATTTCAGCTAATTTAGCATGCTTTAAAGCAAAAAAAAGCCACTTTTCAGTGGCTTTTAAAGGTTAATTATTTTATTGGCTATTAATCAGTCACAACCTCAGGGTTGGAAACTAATAACATTCGACCACGAGCAGCTAAGTAAGTAGCTACTTGCAACTGCATTTCTGTATTAGCGGCCGCACTACCTTCAACAGTTGCAGCTTGTGCATCATCTTGAGCTGGCGTTAATATAGAACCATGATGCCCTTTAGTAAATTTAACTAAGTAGCTTGCTGGTATTTCACTCAATGCTTGCGAAGTACTTACTGTTTCAAGACCCATCAAGTTAGCTAATGGAATTGTGCCAGAAATAGGATTATTAGCTGCCATTGGTGGTATCACTTGGTCAGGCTTGTTATCAACACCATCACCCACAACAACATTAGTATAAACAGGAGTACCTAATGCTTTCACAGTGGCTGCGTAGTTCGTAGGGTCGCCACTATCTAATGCTGTTTGAGCCGCAAAAGCAAACTGTGTAAATACACCTTGAATGTTAGTAAGTTTAGTCGTTTCACCCGCAGTAGTAAGTGATGTAATATATTCTCTGTAACCACATGTTAAATAAGCTTCCATATCCTCCGATGCAAATGAACCACAGTTAGAAAGCGCAGCGCCCTGTAAGTAAACGTTAAGTTCATCAGCTTCTGTTGTACCCGCTTGTGAAAGTACTGAACCTTGAATAAATGGACCAAACGCAGCGGATTCAAGTAAGAAGCTTGCTATACCGCCACCGCCACTTGCAAGCGCTACCGTATTTACATTAAATAGCGGATCAAGCGTTTCTGCCATTGGCGTATTAGCTTGAGCAATAAATGCTGGAGCAACAATTGAACCCAAAGAGTGTCCAACGTAAGTTACATCTTTACTGTTAATAGTTGCATCATTAATAAAGTTTAAGCCTAAACGCAAACCTAATAAATCAGCAGCCGATTGACGTAGACTATCACGTGCAACTAGTAACGAACTTAAGTTCATGTAGCTAAGGACAGAGCCCGTTGTAGCATTAAAATCGTCTGTCCCATCATCACCAACATCTATACCACGCTCACCGTGGCGAGGATGATCAATAGCAACCGTTGCAAAGCCTTGAATAGAAAGCTGCGCCGTTAAAGCAAGCATACTTTCTTTTTGTGTTGTAATACCGTGTTGCATAATAACAACTGGCCAGCCACCTTCTGGGATACTTTCAAGCTCAGGTAAACCATAAGCTGAACGATAAACATTTATATCTGCTAAAATTGGCTTTGTGATTTGTACAGGTATAGTCTCACTGCTTTGAGCTAGTGGAACTGGGTTATATTTAGTTAAATGCCGAGTAATATCTATTTTTGGATAGTCATGTAGACGAGCATTTATTTGCTGGCAAACGTCTTCATAAGGACCTTCATCAAACATAGTTGCATCAATATCTTCTTCTTTACCCTCATCTCGTAACTTTTGATCCGCAGCTAACTGATTTAATACTGCAACAGGGCTTGAACACATTGCTTTCCAGTATGTGTCATTCAAAGCGCTTATATCTTTACCTGTTGGTGTGCCTAGATACATTGGTAAAGTAATCTCGCCTTTAATATATTCAACAGCATCAAATGGAGCAAAAGTAGCTATATCAGGAAATTTTAAAAAATCTTTAACCGTTTCAACCTCATCAGACTCTGTAACAGTTATTTTTGGTATAGTTGCAGGGTTTATCAAACTACCAGCTAACAATTGTTTAATAGTACCAAGCACTGGCCCTGCTGATTGAATAGTCATTGCACTAGAAAAAATAATATCGCCTTTTGAAATGTCGCCTGAACTTACCACTACATTTTCGTAGCTATTTACAGCACCTTGCAAACCAAGTTGGGCTTCTGTAATTAACGGCGCTTCTTCACTCACAGAGGCATAAGTAGAAGAAGGTTCAATAGAACGCCCTAATGAATCTTTAAGCCCTGTAGTTAATACATTGATGTATGAGCTACCGGCTGTAAATGGTTTTAAAGGAATAATGGCAACGGCATCACCTGAAGCTTGAGTTACAAAGTCAACGCCAAAAGTAAGTTCACCCACTAATTTACAAGCAGTGCCTGCCGCTACAACAGAACATTCTGCGTCAGTTAAGCTTGCACCCATTACAACTTCAAAAATCCTTACCGTTCCAGGGCTTCCCGCAGACGCTTCATCTAAACTTACATTTGGTGGGAATGTTAAATCAATTTTATAAGGAACCTGCGAAGACCAACCATCAAGTGCACCTAGAGCAAGCTGAGGGTCTGCATAAGCTGCACGAGAAATAGATGCATTATCGTCATCTAATTCGCCAGGGATATTAAGTGTACCGTCTTGAGTCCCACTCATTAATAAATCATTAGGTACCGATAAGATACCTGCAGCAGGGTCAAATGTAACTGTTGCTGTTGGAATAACGGGTGCTGTGTCATTTTTGACATCTGTTAACGTTTCTCCACCGCCACAGCCTGCTAAAGCAGCTGTAACCGAGAGTGAAAGTAGCATTTTTTTCATATTGTTGGCTCCGCACATATTTTATTTTTATAGTGTGTTTAATCAGTGTATTAAGTTAAAACAATGTAATCAGGTTATTAATGAGACATTAGACCAGTTAAACTTAACGTAAAGTTTCTATTTTCGCCACCTAATTTTACAATAAATTCGATTACTTCACGTTTCGCTATGTTAAAATCAAAAAAAAATAGATGAATGGGTACTTTTATGCACACATATCAAGCGGCTGAAAACGCACTTAAAGATAAAATTATTTTAATAACAGGCGCCGGTGATGGTATTGGCCGAGTAGCAGCAATTACGTATGCAAAATACGGCGCTACAGTTATCTTATTAGGAAAAACAACTAATAAACTTGAATGTGTTTACGATGAAATTGTTAATGCGGGTTACCCTAAACCTGCAATTGTGCCCATGGATTTAAAAGGCGCAACTAAACAAAACTATCGTGACCTTGCTGCAACAATTGAATATCAATTTGGCCGCCTTGATGGCTTGCTTAATAATGCAGGTATTTTAGGGTCACTTGGTCCACTTGAACATTTTTGCTCATCTACGTTCGAAAACATAATGAAAGTAAACGTGACCGCGCAAGCGATGATCACTAAAGCGCTTTTTCCTGTTCTTCGTAAATCTGACAATGCATCAGTGGTATTTACATCATCAAGCGTTGGTCGAAAAGGCCGTGAATTTTGGGGGCCATACGCCATCTCAAAATTTGCTGTAGAAGGCATGATGCAAACATGGGCATGTGAAGTAGGCAAAACGAATATTCGTATAAACTGTATTAATCCAGGCGCTACTCGCACTTCTATGCGTGCTGCTGCATACCCAGGAGAAGATAGAGACGCGCTTGCTACACCAGAAGATTTAATGCCAACCTACTTATACTTGATGAGCGATGATTCTAGTAAAGTGAATGGCGAATCGTTAGATGCACAAGTAAAAAAGTAATTTAGTGTTTAAAAAATTTATACAACACACATTAAAAAAGCCGCAATTAGCGGCTTTTTTGTGTTCAATAAATAACTAATTTATTATTTACGTTTAGTAGGCTTAACACGTTGATTGTGTTTTTTAACTGCTTTGCGGATCTGGTTGATTTTAGCGCGTTTATCTTTGCGTTTTTCAGGCATAACAGAAAGCTTAGTTTGTGTCTCGCGCCCTAATTTAACGGTTTTGCGTAAGTAGTTTACTGTTTCTAAATCATACTCCATCCAACCACCTTGTGGCACGCGCTTATCAAGCTCTAGTTTACCGTAACGAATACGAATAAGACGAGATACTTCCGCATCTTGAGACTGCCATAAACGACGTACTTCACGGTTACGCCCTTCATTTAACGTTACGTTAAACCAGCGGTTAACGCCTTCGCCACCCATAGGGGTTACAGTCGTGAATTTGGCTGGACCATCTTCAAGCTCAACACCACGTAGTAAGTTTTTAACCGTTTCATTGGTTACTTCACCAAATACACGCGCAGAGTATTCACGCTCTACTTCATAGCTTGGATGCATTAAACGGTTAGCTAATTCACCATCATTAGTAAAGAGCATCAAACCCGATGTATTAACGTCTAAACGACCCACTGCAATCCAACGTTCACCATCAATGCGAGGAAGTCGATCAAATACTGTACGACGCCCTTCTGGATCTTTACGTGTGCTTAACTCACCTTCTGGTTTGTTATACATAATTACACGACAGATTCTATCTGCTTTTTCTTCAATCTTTACAGTGTGTCCGTCAACACGAATCAAATCGGTTTCTTCAACACGGTCACCTAACTTTGCCACTTTACCGTTTACGCTAACGCGGTTTGCGTCAATGTATTTTTCCATTTCACGGCGTGAGCCTACGCCTGCACGGGCTAAGACTTTTTGTAACTTTTCACCTTGTATAATACTCATTCGGATGGTTCTCTCACAGAAGGATCGCTCAATAACTGGTTAATTTTACTTTGCTGCTCAGTTGGCAACGCAGGTAAATTTTCAAGCCCAGTTAACGAAAAATAATCTAAAAATTGCTTAGTAGTTGCATATAAAGCCGGCTTTCCCGGAACCTCTTTATGCCCTACCACTTTAACCCACTCTCTTTCGAGTAAGGTTTTAATAATATTCGAACCCGTAGTAACACCTCTTACTTGCTCAATTTCGCCGCGTGTAATGGGCTGCCTGTATGCAATAAGTGATAATGTTTCCAGTAAAGCACGTGAATACTTAGGCGCGCGCTCTTGCCACAAGTTATTTAACCAAGGGCTTAAACTACTGCATGCCTGAAACCGATACCCACTACCAACTTCAACTAAGCGAATACCACGAGTTTGAAAATGTTCTTGTATTGTATCTATTGCGTCGTTTATTCGCGCCATAGAAATAGCTAAATCTATTAATACAGTGTCTTTAAGGTGGCGTTTACTCACAGGCTTATCTGCAACAAAAATAGCTGCTTCAATGATCTCAACTAGTTGTTCATCACTAATTCGCCGACCCGCCATACACACTCTTAACAAATAAAAACACACAGCCATCTATTATGACAGAACAACACCAAACTAGGAAAATATATCTATCAAATAACTAAATTTAAAACACAAAAAAGCCAGTGACTAGCACTGGCTTTAATCTTACTTACTAAAATGGTAACTATTAGTTACTTTTAAAAGCTTCTAATGCATCATCTTCAGCTACTGCGTTACCATATTTTTTAATGTAACCCATAAACTCGCTTTTACTGATGCGCTTATCTTGGTTTTTATCCATGTAACCAAAATGATTTGAAATATCATCATCGTTACCTTCAACTACCGAGATATAGCCATTGCTGTCGTTATCTAGACTTGCAAAGCTGCTTTCAATTTTATCGAATTTAGCAATTTCAGCTTTAAATGCCGACTCACTTACTTCAGAATCAGTGGCTACTTTACCATTGTTTAACTTCATGTAAGTGTTGAATTCTTTGCGGCTAATTTCGTTATCCATATTGGTATCAATATTTGAAAAATGGCCCCAAATGCTATCGTCATCAGCTTCAACTTTTGAGATGTAGCCATCGCTGTCATTATCTAAACTTGCAAAGTCACTGTCTATTCTTTCAAGACCTTGATTAGATGAACAAGCCGCTAGGCTTAATGATGCTAAAATAGTGGCTGCTAATGTTAACTTTTTCATAAGACGTATCCTTCGTAATTAATTAAATGTCACTTTAACTAATACAAATCCAATGCCAATAATAGTTAACTTATAATAATCAACAACTTAATCTCATCCTGTATATTTATTAAACAGTTTCAGTAAGTTAAGCTTGCAAGCTTTGCAAACAACCTTGTAATTTTTGCAAAAAAATACCCGGTAATGACCAGGTATCTCAAGTTCAGTTATATCGTTAAGCTAATAATTAGATTGCTGCGTTTTGGTAGCGTTTAACAAACTCAGTAACGTTTTGACCATTACATTTAAGAGAGTTTAAGTTACCTATTTTTTGACGAACAGGTGCTAAACCTTGTTTTAGGGCCGTCATACATAATTGAGTTTCTTGTTGAGCGTCTTTTGCAAACACTTCTATTTTTTCAGCAGATACTGTGCTTAGCGTCGTTTTTTTAGCTATATCGCGAATATCTTCACCATTACATAAAATACTTTTAGAAAAACGAGATAAGTAAACGCCGTGCTGGGCAGCTTCTTTACGAGCAACGCTAAAGCCTTCGTTTGCACTTAGTACACATAACTTAGACTCAATTTTATTATCTTGACTGAAGTAAGTATTGCTTTGTGCTGAAGCAGTTGCAGATGCTAATAAAGCAGTAGCTAAAAGTAGTTGAGTTTTCATGAGAGATCCTATTTGAACGAGCTAAACAAGTGAATTTTGCGCATTATATATTCAATAAAGTTAAGTTCAATTGAATTTTTTATTTATTTAAATAATTAATATTGTATTCACAATGTTTAAACTTTACCCATCATTTGATCAACATTTGCGCAGCTATTATCTCAATTCAGTCATGTTATGTACGCGTATTTACTGATACAATTTAATCTATTAAATAGATCCAATTTTAAGGTAAATTTTATGAAAGTGATTTCTTTCAATATCAATGGTCTGCGTGCTCGTCTTCACCAATTACAAGCAATTATCGACAAACATCAACCAGACGTTATTGGCTTGCAAGAGATTAAAGTTCACGACGAAGCATTCCCACTAGAAGATGTACAAAAAATGGGATATCACGTCTACTTTCATGGCCAAAAAGCCCATTATGGCGTAGCTATGTTATGCAAAAAAGAGCCTAAATCGGTCTTAAAAGGCTTTGCTACCGATACAGAGGAATCGCAAAAACGCATGATAAGCGTCACTGTTGAACAAGATAACGGTCGCGACCTTACTGTCATGAATGGCTATTTCCCACAAGGTGATAATATTAATCACGAAACTAAATTCCCTTATAAACGCCAATTTTATAAAGATTTAATGACACACCTTGAAACCAATCACACACCCGATCAAGACGTCATCGTTATGGGTGATATCAACATATCACCTACCGATTTAGATATTGGTATTGGCGAAGTAAATGCTAAACGTTGGTTAAAAACGGGTAAATGTTCTTTCCAACCGGTAGAGCGTGAATGGCTTGCAACATTACTTAATTGGGGTTTTAAAGACACCTTTAGAGAGCAAAACCCCGAAACAGACGATCAATACTCGTGGTTTGACTATCGCTCTAAAGGGTTTGTAGATAATCGAGGACTTCGTATAGATGTAGTGCTTGCAACCAATGAGCTTGCAGCACGCTGCATAGATACAGGTATTGATTACGAACTTCGCGGTATTGAAAAACCTTCAGATCATGCCCCTATATGGTCAACATTTAAGTAATTATTATGCTCAGCCTAACAATGCAGGGGCTACTTTGGGCTCTTGTGATTATTATTGCTCTATTAAGCTTTGATAAAAAAACATATAAAACATTGCTTAATACGCCAGTCCGTCAAACTGGCGTACTTGCGTGTGCGTTAGTGTTTGCAGTGCTTTGGCGAATAAAGGCTGGCATTTTAACTGGCCTTGATTTACACATACTAGGTGTTACGGCTGCTACATTAATTTTAGGCTGGCGATTGACTATTTTAAGTAGCCTACTTGCCACAGCCCTACTCGCTGCCTTTGGTCAAATTGAACTTGAGCTATTACCAGTACAACTGCTTATTGGTGCGTTTATTCCTATTTTATTGAGCTATCTTGGCTTTATAATTAGTTACCAATATTTACCTCGTCATTTTTTTGTTTATATATTTGTTTGTGCGTTTATAACCGCAGGATTTATAGCCTGTATAAAAATAAGCCTAGGTGCTTTATTTTACTTAGCTATAGGGCAATACAATTGGCAAGAACTTGCAGATAACTACGTTTATTTAAGTGCCATAATTTGGTTTCCTGAAGCAATGCTCAACGGCATGGCTATAACAATTATGATCACCTATCGCCCGCATTGGGTAAAAACTTTTTACGATAAGGACTACCTAGACTCATGAGTCTACAATATCAATGCCCGCTATGTAATCTCGCACTTTTGAAAACTGATTCAACACTTCGTTGTGCTAACAACCACAGCTTTGATTTTGCTAAAGAAGGCTATGTTAATTTACTGCCTGTGCAGCAAAAAAATTCAAAACAACCGGGTGATTCACTTGAAATGGTACAAGCCAGACGCGCATTTTTAGAGCTTGGTTATTATGGCTTCTTACAACGAAATCTTAGCGATATAATTAGTAATATAAGTGCGAATACTATTATTGATTTAGGATGCGGTGAAGGGTTTTATACCCAAGCAATCGCAAATAAAACAAATGCTGTTGTATACGGTGTCGACATTTCAAAATCAGCGGTTAAATATGCAGCTAAGCGCTACCCTAATTGCCAATTTAGTGTGGCATCAATCAGCCAAGCGCCCTTTAAAAGCCAATTTGCTGATGTACTTGTAAGTGTATTTGCACCTTTGTTTGAGCAAGAGCTTGAACGCCTAGCAAATCAAAACACAACATTAGTGGTTGCAAGCCCAGGACCTTGTCATTTAAAAGAGCTAAAATCGTATATATATTCAGAAGTAAACGAACATACTGAAATAGCCACTCCAAAAGGATTTCAAAAATCAGAACAGGCTCTTTTAACAGAGCATGTAGCGCTTAGCTTTACTGATATTAAAAACTTAATAATGATGACGCCATTTGCATGGAAATTTAGACCCGAGCACTGGACAGCACTCGAACAAAAAGGTGAACACAATGTCACCTTATCATTTTATATTACTCAGTTTACCAAAATAGATAATGATGTAACTCTCTAAAACTGCTCTTTAGTAAATGCTCTATCCATTTTTTCAAACATATCTTTAAGTAAATTGGCAAGCTCCATATAACGGGGCTTGTTTTCACTTAACTGCGTTTGATATCCATTAGCTGCCATTTTAGTGTACAGCTCGTTGTACCATTTTTGCATCGCAGGATCTAAAGGCGTTTGCGCTCGTTTACCTAACCAAAATAAACCTTGTAAAGGTAACGATATAAAAAATAATACACTTGCAATGGCTTGCGGTAAAAAATCAGGACCTAAGTAGTTAAGCTGAAAAAACAACGTTAGCATAGCCAAGATTGGCATTACTGTAATGGCAAGCTCAGTCGCTCTAATCACTCTAAACTCTAAAAACAAAGGCGCAAGCTCTTTACGCATTGGCCATTTTTTACCATACAAACGGCCTGTTTGTAGTTGTGACATCACACTTTTTTGCATCATGACTCCTCACAGATACTGCTTTTAAATACAATGGAAAAACGAGCTATACTCAAAGTGTAACACAAAATGAAAGAGTTACACTTTCTCAGTAAAACAGCTTAAATTTACCTTTTAATGGCGAACAATCCTAACTTAAACATCATAAATAAGGTAAAATATTTAACATTGAGTTAACCACTTTGCAGTTGAACATTTAATTGTTTTAGCCTTATTTAATACCGTAAGTGTAACTATTACGTATTCACTTACTAAACTTGTTTATGGAAATTGAATTTATGCCTACAAGCTCTCCTAAGTCACAACACGTTTTAGTGCTAAATAGCGGCAGCTCTAGCTTAAAGTTCGCCATTATAGATCCAAATAATGGTCACGAGGTTATCTCTGGTTTGGCTGAGCGCTTAGGAAGCGAAGCCCCTTCAATAAAATATAAATATAATGGGACTAAGACCGCTATTAATTTGAAAGCTAACGAAGCTCACGCTGAAGCAATCAATACCCTAGTGGCATTAATTAAATCACATAAATTAGATGAGCATTTAATAGCAGTAGGTCACCGTGTTGTTCACGGTGGTGAACATTTTATACAATCAATACTTATCGACGAAGATGTTATTTTGGGAATTACACAAGCTGCTACACTTGCTCCACTGCACGGGCATGCTAATTTATTAGGCATTTCATCTGCAAAAGAATCTTTTAAAGGATTACCCCAAGTCGCGGTATTTGACACCGCGTTTCATCAAACTATGGATGAAGTCGCTTATCTATATGCCCTTCCTTATAAGTTATATACCGAGTTTGGCGTAAGGCGTTATGGTTTTCATGGTACAAGCCACTGCTATGTTGCAGATCAAGCCGCTCAGCTATTAAATCAATCCCTTGAAGAAAGTAATTTTATTAGTGCTCATTTAGGTAATGGCTGCTCTGTATGTGCAATAAAAAGCGGTAAAAGTGTTGATACAAGTATGGGCTTAACTCCCCTTGCAGGCTTAATTATGGGTATGCGCAGTGGTGATATCGATCCCGGTTTATTTAACTTTTTAACTACACAACTAAATTATAGCGCTCAGCAAATTGACGATTTACTAAATCAAGAAAGCGGTTTACTGGGCATAAGTGGGCTTTCTAACGATTGCCGTACAATTGAAGAGGCTTCGCTTTCTGGGAATCAAAGAGCAACTCTAGCAATCGATATGTTTTGCTATCGGCTTGCCAAACAAATTGCAGCCTACATGGTGCCATTACAGCGCCTAGACGCTGTAATTTTTACTGGCGGTATTGGCGAAAATTCAGATCTTATTCGTAAAAAAGTAATCTCTCAACTTGCCTTTTTAAACATTGATTGCGATGAGGAAGCTAACCTTAAAGCCCGATTTGGACAACAAGGGATTATTAGCACTAAAAAAACAAAAATTAAAGTTATCGTTATACCTACAAACGAAGAGTGGGTAATAGCAAACGATGCCGCAAGCATAGTAAAGGAGCTTTAATTATGGCACGTCGTATTATGTTGATTCCTGTATCTACCGGTGTGGGTTTAACGTCTGTATCGGTTGGTTTAGTGCGTGCACTTGAACAAAAAACAGTTAAAGTTAACTTTTTCAAACCCATCGCTCAGCCTCGTTCAGGCGAAACTGGTCCTGAAAAATCAACACAAATAGTCACTCAAGGTTCACCTATTAACCCACCCACCCCTTTTGCTCTTGATTATGCTGAGCAAATGATTGGCGACGGTAAAGGTGATGATCTACTAGAGGAAATTGTTGAACGCTTTGAAAGTAAAATAAACGACGATGAAATCGCTATTATTGAAGGTATGGTAACCACTCGTCGCCAACCTTATGCTGGACGTGTAAACCGCGAAATTGCACAAACGCTCGGCGCTGAAATTGTATTTGTACTTACCCCTGGTAATTACACCATTACACAAATAGAAGACCGCCTTGAAATTGCAGCAGGTAACCATGGCGGCATTGATCATTCTCGCGTACTGGGCTGTATTTTTAATAAAGTAAATGCGCCACTTGATGAAGAAGGCCGTGCACGCGCCGATTTAGTCGACGCTTACAAACCCGAAGAGCTTGAAAACGAGTTTAATCGTTTAGCGTCTTTACCTATTTTTAAAAAAAATCCGTTTATGTTACTTGGTGCAATCCCGTGGGATTTTGACTTAGTAGCCCCGCGCGTAAAAGACTTAAGCGCATACTTAAAAGCCACGATTATTAACGAAGGAGATATGCTTCATCGTCGTCTGCGCCGTATTACTTTTTGTGCTCGTACGGTTTCAAATATTTTAAATTATTTTACGCCAGGTGCTTTATTAGTAACACCAGGCGATCGCTCAGACATACTTGTTGCTGCGTGTTTATCTGCTATGAACGGCACTAAACTTGGCGCTATATTACTCACCGGTGGCTTTGAGCCAGAGCCACGCATTATGGCTTTGTGTGAACAAGCCATGCAAACCGGTTTACCAATACTCGCAACCGATGCCGACACATGGCGCACATCACTATTACTGCATAACTTTAATATGGAAGTACCAAATGATGATGACCAACGCATTGAAAAAGTAAAAGATCACAATGCAGAACATATCAATTCAAGCTGGCTCGATACTCTAGCTCAAAGTGTAGGCAAAACGCGTAAGTTATCACCACCTGCATTTCGTTATTTATTAACCGATAAAGCACGTAAAGCAGATAAAACCGTAGTATTACCAGAAGGGAATGAACCTCGTACAATTAAAGCGGCTGCTATTTGTGGTCAACGTGGCATTGCTAAAACTATATTGCTTGGCGATCGCGAAGAAATAATGCGTATTGCACAGCAGCAAGGTATTGAGCTAAACGAACATGTAAGTATCATCGAGCCAAAAAGTATTATAAATGATTATATTGCGCCTATGGTCGAAATTCGTAAAAGCAAAGGCCTAACTGCCGTTGTAGCACAAGAGCAACTACAAGATAACGTCGTACTTGGCACAATGATGCTTGAGCAAGGTAAAGTAGATGGTTTAGTATCGGGCGCGGTTAATACCACTGCCAATACAATTCGCCCGCCCCTGCAGTTAATTAAAACAGCGCCAGGATCATCACTAGTATCATCCGTATTTTTTATGCTGCTACCTGATCAAGTGTTAGTTTACGGTGACTGTGCTATAAACCCCGACCCTAATGCTGAACAACTTGCTGATATAGCGATTCAATCTGCCGACTCTGCAGCTGCATTTGGCATAGAGCCACGTGTAGCAATGATAAGCTATAGCACGGGTACATCAGGTACGGGTGCCGATGTTGAAAAGGTACGTGAAGCCACAAAAATAGCAAAACAAAAACGTCCTGATTTAATTATCGACGGCCCACTACAATACGATGCCGCTATAATGGAAAATGTAGCACTTAAAAAAGCACCTAACAGCCCTGTAGCTGGTAAAGCGACTGTATTTATATTCCCAGATTTAAATACAGGTAATACAACATATAAAGCAGTACAACGCAGTGCCGACTTAATAAGTATCGGCCCTATGCTTCAAGGTATGCGCAAACCCGTAAACGACTTGAGCCGTGGTGCATTGGTCGATGATATTGTGTATACAATCGCCTTAACTGCAATTCAGGCAGCCCAAGCAGAAGCGCTAATAGCACATTAAACACAACGTGTGCTTTTTATAGCCTAGCTATTATTTATTTAATAATTAACTAGTTAGGCTATTTATACCCTGCAACCCCCATACTTATCCACAGAAATTGTGGGTAAGTTTTTAATCTCTATTAAAACCCTCTTCCAAATGCTCATTTTAGTCACGCTTACACCTTTAACTTGAAGGCAATAATCTATACTATAAAGCTATCAATAATGCTGTATCGCAGGCGTTTAATGTCAAAACAAACATTACAATTACACAGCACGGTTTTATCTATTCACAGTTTAGATGTTGACGCCGATATACCTGCGGCGCTACTCAAGCTTCCTTTATTTTTTATATCTAAAACCCAGGATGAACTATCTATTGTTTGCCCTAGTAGCTTTGAAATAGAGAGTTTAGATACCGAATCTGATTGGCAAGCACTTGAGGTGGTTGGCCCACTTGGTTTTTCGCTAACCGGAATAATGGCTAATATATCGAGTGTATTAGCACGCGCTAAAATTTCTATTTTTTCAATCTCAACCTACGATACCGATTATATTTTAGTAAAAAAGCAAACGGCCTCACTAGCACTTAACGCCTTAAAAAAAGATGGTTACAACGTGGTGGCGCAATAGCATATGAAAGCACAAACAATTGAATATCTAGCACTCAATAAAACGCCTCGTAGTGCCATCCTTATTACAAGCCCATTTACAGGTAAAGTAATACCGCTTCAAGAACACCCCGAACCTATTTTTAGGTTTGGTATTCTCGGACCTGGTATTACTGTAAAGCTCAGTAGCCACAAAATTTTAGCGCCGTTTGATGGCACGTTATTACAAGTAAAAAACGCAGGTACTGAGTTTATTTTACAGGCTAAAAATGGTTTAAAAGTTTTAATCAACTTAACTATTACCGGTTCACAATCAATTACACATACCCATATTGCACAATTAAATGGTAGTGAAATAAGTAAAGGCCAACGCCTCGCTTATTTTGATTTACGTGAACTAGAAACGCCTATGCTGGCCAGTTTAATCTTACTTAACGGCCATAATCTCGGCACATTTCATTACTCACATTCGCATGTAAATGCGGATGTTGATACCTTATTAACTATTATTAAGAAGAACTAAATTTATGATCACTCTATACGGTATTAGCAATTGCGATACGATAAAAAAAGCAAAAAAATACTTAGCCGACAACAACATCGAATTTACGTTTCATGATTACCGCAAAGATGGCGTAGATGAGCAAATGGTAAGTGATTTTGCAGATAAACTCGATTGGGAACAGCTTGTTAATAAACGTGGCACAACTTATCGCGCACTAACTGATGAGCAAAAACAGAGTTTGACTAAAGAAAGTGCTATCCCATTGTTAGTTGACCAACCTGCCATGATCAAACGCCCAGTACTTATTAACAATGGCAGTTACCATTTAGGTTTTAAAGCAGCTCAATACGATGAGATATTTAAATCATGAAAGATGATGTAATTGCACTTGCCCAAGCACTAATACAACGTGAGTCAGTAACGCCCGAGGATGCTGGCTGCCAACAGATGATGAACGATCGCCTTGCTGCGGTTGGTTTTAATATAGAGTCATTATTTTTTACCGACACATTAAATACATGGGCTCGAAAAGGCACACAATCACCGCACTTTTGTTTTGCAGGCCACACTGATGTTGTGCCAACAGGCCCAGAGAAAAATTGGCAACACCCGCCGTTTTCAGGATTAATAAAAGACGGTTTATTACATGGGCGCGGCGCTGCCGATATGAAAGGCTCGTTAGCTGCAATGCTTGTTGCAACCGAGCGTTTTGTTACTAAACATCCAGATCATAAAGGCTCGATTTCATTTTTAATTACCTCCGACGAAGAAGGTCCGTTTATAAATGGGACTACTCGTGTAATTGATACGCTAGAGGCGCGCGGTGAAAAAATTGATATGTGCCTTGTAGGCGAGCCATCATCACGCGATGTACTCGGTGATGTGGTTAAAAATGGCCGAAGAGGTTCACTTACCGCTTTTTTAACTGTTAAGGGTATACAAGGTCATGTGGCCTACCCGCATTTAGCACAAAACCCAATTCACCTAGCAACCTCTGCCCTTACTGAGCTTAGCCAAACGGTGTGGGATAACGGAAATGAATACTTCCCTGCTACCAGCTTTCAGATTTCAAATATTAATGGCGGCACAGGTGCCGGTAATGTGATCCCGGGTGAGCTTGAAGTACAGTTTAACTTTAGATTTAGCACGCAAGTAACACATGAGCAATTACAACAACGTGTAAATAACATACTGCAAAAGCATAACTTAAATTATGAATTAAGCTGGATAGTAAATGGCTTGCCTTTTATTACCGAGCACGGCCCACTTGTTGATGCCACAGTAAAAGCGATTAAATCAATAACCGGTTTAACTACGAATCTAGAAACTACTGGCGGCACATCTGATGGTCGCTTTATTGCACAAACAGGTGCTAAAGTAATTGAACTTGGCCCACGTAACGAAACTATTCATAAAGTAGATGAATGCGTAAGTACCGATGATTTAATAGCCCTTACCGACATTTACGAGCAAATACTAGAGCAACTTTTAGCATAATGGATGTAACTAAACTAACATCGATAATGTGTATCACAGGGCAAAGTGATACACATTTAACTGACATACAAAATCATCGCTTGCACAGCGCTATTATTAGCGACTTTTTAGCGCTGCAAAGTGCAGCTCAAAAAGCAGGATTTGATCTTACTATTGCCTCAAGTTTTCGCGACTTTGAACGCCAGTCAATTATTTGGAATAATAAGTTTTTAGGTATTCGACCTGTTTATAATAAACAGCAAAAGGTTGTAGATTTAACTAAATTAAATGATGTAGATAAATGCATAGCAATAATGCTCTACTCTGCACTACCTGGCGCAAGCAGGCACCATTTAGGGACTGACTTAGATGTGTTTGATAAAGCTGCGGTCAGTGATGATTATAAGCTACAGCTAACACCTGATGAATACTTGCAAGGTGGGCCGTTTGCACCTTTAAGTAATTGGCTTGATACTAACTTAGTTAAATTTGGTTTTTATCGCCCTTACCAGCATGATTTAGGTGGCGTAGCACCTGAGCTTTGGCATATAAGCCATATTAAGCAATCACAATTATTAGTGAATAAACTTAGCGAGCAAGTACTTTTTGAGTGCATAAAAAACAGTGAACTACAGGGTAAGCAGGCAATACTTGATAACTTACCTGCTATTTATAAACGCTTTGTAACAAACGTAAGCCCACACCTAAAAGAAGGTTAGGTTATATTAAGCCTTCTTTTTATTTAAAATAAACACCAGCACGGCCCCTAATATTAAGGAACTTGCTACTAAAAACTCCATTGTTACCTGCTCTGATAAAAACAAAACACCAGCAATGGCAGCAAGTACCGGCACACAAAGTTGCACAACCGCAGCTTGGGTACTTTTAAGCAGTGGCATTGCTACATACCAAACACTATAACCAACTCCAGACGCTATTGCCCCCGAGGCACACGCAAGTAACACCCCTTCAATACTCATATTTTTTAAATAACTCATACCCACAAGTAATAAAACCGGGATAGCAACTAAGCTCCTTATAAAGTTAAACCCAGTAGTACGCAGTGGCGATACGCACACTTTACCGCGAATACTGTAAATACCCCATGCCACACCACTGAGTGCCATAAGTGATGCACCTAATAATGAAGGCACCGCTGCAGATGGCAGCATTAAATATACAAAACCAGATAACGCCACTATAAATGCACACCACTGGAGTACGCTTAATTGCTCTTTTTGATAAATACCCCAGCCAATCATAGTAAGTTGCACAGCAGAAAATAAAATTAGTGCACCGGTACCGGTATCTAGCTCTACGTAGGCAATCGAAAAACAAAGCGCGTAAACAAGCAGGCTAATACTGCTTCGCCAGCTTCCTCTGTCACTTAAAATAGCGGGATTGAATGTGCCTTTACGTTTTAAATTATGGGTATAAATAGCCATTATAATGCCCAAACATGCAGCCCCGCTAAGTAAGCGAATAACAGTAAAGTTCCAAGCATCTATATAACCTTCTGCTAAGGCCATTCTGCAAAATAGAGAATTTGCGGCAAACGCAATTAAAGCAATTAATGTGTATATGGTGGCTTTCAAAAAAATTCCTTCGCAACGAAAAATAACTATATTGTTTAAACTCACTCGCTAATTAACCAACCACGTTCAAGCCATTGATTAATTTTAGTAATTAAAAACCCAGCGATTTTCTCACCCGGGAGTTCATTTAAACAGGATTGACATAACTGTGCAAAGGGTGTGTTTTGTTTTAATAAACTCAGTAAGCGGTATTCTTGTGCATCAACGCTTAAATATTGTGTACGCCTTTGAGCATCACGTGCTACAACCCAAAAGCGAGGTTCTGAGACTCTTGGCTCTGGCGGTGTTTGCTTTTGTTTTATTGCCTGCCAACTTTCAACCGCCATAGTATTAAACACAACTAACTGTACACTTGGATGTAATTTTAATAGTAAAGTTGGCCATTGCTGAGGTTCAATACTTTCAAGCTCTGATACATTAAGTAATGTTTTATCGCTTGCATCAAAAGTACTTAGTAATAGTCGTTCAAATTTGGCTATATCTGCAAGTATGAGGTAATCACTAAAAGGAGTATTAGCGGCTAAATAATCTGGTAGTTTCTCTGCAAAAATTCGTAGTGACGTATGAGTTGAAGGATATAAAGCTAAATAACCATCAACCATCATCTCAAATAAATCATCACCTAAGTAAATGCCCAACTGTTCGTGATCTTGCTCAATCACGGCTCTTAAGCGAATTTTATAAGCGCTTTGATAAATAGAAAGTCGCTGTTGTGTATTTAACTGCCCTTGCTGCGCAATTTGCTCGCTAATATCCGAACTTTCACCTTGCAGTAAATTCATAAACTGTTGTTGCAGCTTTGCTAAATCACTCATGATCTTATATCCCAAAACGGTTTCACTAGCGTTTTAGCATGCTCAAGCTCAGTAAATAAATCATCAAGGGAGCCAATATTATCATCGCGTTCAATCATGGTACTTACCGGATTTAATGTTTTTGCATACTGAGTATATAAGTCCCATACCGCATCGGGAACATCTTCATCGTGAGTATCTATAATATGCGTACCAAAGTCTTGATGTCCTGCTAAGTGTATTTGTGCAATAGCTGTACTCGGAATAGCTGATAAATAATCCATTGCATTAAAGTCGTGATTTCGTGCACTTACATAAACATTATTTACATCCATTAAAAACTTACAGCCTGTTTGCTTATGTAATTGCGCTAAGAATTCCCATTCACTCATTTGTGAATCGTTATAGGTTAAATAGCTCGATACATTTTCAAAAATCATTTCGCGCCCTAGGTAGTCCTGAACTTGCGAAATTTTATTTGCTAAATGATCAAGAGCCTCTGAGGTGTAAGGCATTGGTAGTAAATCGTGGCTATTAATACCGCCCACTTGGGTAAAACATAAATGATCAGACACCCACTGCGGCTCAACCCTCGCAATTGTGTTTTTTAACTGATTTAAGTAGTCCTTATTAATAGGGTCAATACTACCAATCGACATTGATACCCCATGCATAACAATCGGATAATCTGCTCTTATTTTATTTAAATAATGCCAAGGTTTTCCACCGGCTACAAAATAGTTTTCTGAAATAATTTCAAACCAATCTACAGCTGGTTTCTCTGCAATAATTTGCTCAAAATGCGGGGCTCTTAGTCCTAAACCAAAACCTAAAAAACGATTTATCATAAACTTCCTTGATAAGCCTGAATAATAAACACATCGTTCAAGCTTATTTTATGCGTTCGATAAATTGGTATTAGCTACCTACAGAACCACCAATATCACCACATGCTTTTGCAGGCATTGATACAAAACCGGTGCCTTTACATGATGCATGTCCAGCACAAGCATTATTAGCAGTCTTACAATCGTTATGACCGCCACACACATTTACATCGTTACAATGTACTAAATCTGCTTTAGCTACACTGCCAACCCATTTATCTTTTACTGTACCGCCAACGTTAGCACATGATTTTGCAGGCATTGCTACAAAACCAGTCCCTTTACATGACGCTTGACCTGCACATGCATTCTCAGCTGTTTTACAATCGTTATGGCCACCACATACATTCACATCATAACAATGAACTAAATCAGTTGTTGCGCCATTATTAGCAACTGCACTTGATGTTGCCGTTTCTGCCTCTGTTGCATTACAACCAACTAAACCTGCTACCATTACAGCCATTGCTGCACCTGTAAACTTTTTCATTTTTTAATTCCTCTAAGTGATATAACTCTTAGCAAGACCGCTAAAGCGAAAATACTATTTCAGTGGAGTTGATAATAAACCAAAAAAAATTCACACTTTGTTCACTAATGTCACTTTATATTTCTTTATTAGCAGGCAGTTTACTCTACGATTTTTTACAATATTTCACACATTTAGCTAAAAATAGTATGTTAATGTATACAGGTAAATTAAGAGGAGTGCTCAGTGCGCCGCAGTATAATTTTAAGCTTTTGTTTTATTTTAAGTGGGTGTAGCACAATGGGTTTTAATGACCTATTTAATGACTATGCCACGCAAATGACACCAATAAGAAATGCGATCGAGAAAAACAACATCGAAGAAGCGCAATCCCTTATTGCTAATAATAGCACCCTGCACAACAGCTACTTACTCAACCAACTTGAACAAGCTCGTTTAAACGACTTAGCAAATACACCAGATGATGCACAAAGTAAATTTGAGAACGTGTATACGCAAATGCAAAAAAAGCGTGAAGCCGCCAAAATACAAGTTAGTTCGGGCCTTGAACAAAGTAACGCTTTATTTACCAACGACTCAGCAATAACTTATGTGCCACCCGCTTACGAAATGAGCATGCTTCATAGTTATAAAGCACTTAACTACGTGTATAAAAATGATGTTGAAGGCGCATTGGTCGAAATTCGCCGAGCAAATAAAGTACAAGTTGATGCGCTTAGCGAGAATGAAGCAGAAGTAGACTCAACCGTTAAAGAAGCTCAGCAACACTACCCAAGCATGAGCAATGTAACCAGAAACATAAAAAATGGCTTTCAAAATGCCTACACATTTTACTTATCTGCTTTGCTTTACCAAAGTGCTAAACAATACGACGACGCCTATATCGATTATAAAAAAGCATTGGCTATACAACCTAACAATATTTATTTACAGCAAGATGTAATGCGCCTTGCTAAAAAACAAGGGTTTGACCAAGATCTAAATGAATTTAAAAAACGCTTTGGCGATACGCCCACTATTTCTTCATCACAAGGCGAAGTAATTGTTTTATTTGAACAAGGATTAGTACCAAAACAAGATGAATTTAAACTGCGCTTGCCAATTTATTCATCACGTGGCGATGCACGCTTTTACAGCTTGGCGATGCCGGTATATAAAGATAATGCCTATGTGCGCCGCCTTAACAATATAAATATAGATGCACAAAGCTTGGCGCTTAGCCCACTGGTACACATTGAGGCACTTGCAGCTAAAACTCTAGAAGATCAAATACCTGCAAAAGTCGCTCGCCAAGTACTTAGATTAGTAGCTAAAGAGAAAGTGCGGGCAGAACTTGCTCGCAGTGCCGGTGATGTAGGTAACATACTTGCTAATATTTATAATTTGGCGTCTGAGCAAGCTGATACACGCAGCTGGCTTACACTTCCAAATCAAATAAGTGTCGCAAGGCAAAGCCTAAATACAGGTGAGCATTCTGTGCATATAGGCACACAAGCACCTATAAATTTTACCATTAGTAAGCAAGGGTTAACGTTAATTTACTTAACCTCTATTAATAACTACTTTAATTACCACGTAGTTCAACTTTAGGAGCCATCATGAAATACATAGCGCCATTATTAGCAGCCTTAATGCTCAGTGCATGTTCCAGCCAACCGGTTACATCGGGTATTTCTGTTGAACAAAATAAAAACCAGTTTAATGAGCAATTACGTGTAGATAACCCAGAGCTTGGTAAAAAGCTGGCCATTACTGATGTGAAAACACGTCAAACCAACCAGTTAACCGATGTAGTAGTGACACTTTCGAGCCAATATAAAAAATCACAATATTTGCAGTATCAGTTTAATTGGTTTGATAAAGACGGCTTTGTAATTAAAGGCAACCATTCACCTTGGCAAGCACTCACCTTATTTGGTTTTGCAAAAACACAATTACCGGGCTTAGCACCGAGCTCTGATGCGGTTACCTTTTCTTTAGCAGTAAGAGAAGTGTCTACCGAATCACAAGAATTTAAAGATTAAAGGAAACAACCATGATCATCAGTAACAAATTTAAAACAGTATCAACTTACGCTTTAGTTGGCCTCAGCGCTTTAGTATTAAGTGGCTGTGCTAATAAAGCCGTGGTAAGTTATGGCGATGCACAAGCAGTAGAAACAACCGATATTAATTTTGGCTCTACCGACTTACAAAAAGTAGCGAGCCAAATGACCGATTCATTACTCAGCTCACCCGTTGTTGGCACAATGACCGCTAATAAACGCCCTGTAGTATTTGTTGAGCGTATTAAGAATAAAACTAGTGAGCACATTGATACTGAATCAATCACCGATTCAATCTCAACGCAAATGCTACGCAGTGGTAAGTTCCGTTTTGTAGATATGACGCGTGTTGAGTCAGTACGTGAGCAATTAACGTTTCAAAACGAAGATGTCCTTGTTAACCCTGCAACAGCCGTTGCATTTGGTAAACAAATTGGCGCGCAATATATGTTATACGGAAATTTATCGAGCATAGTTAAATCAAATGCCGATAAATCAGACGTATACTATAAATTTACGATGCGTTTAATGGATATGGAAAGCGGCCTTGTTGAATGGGCAGACGAAACTGAAATTCGTAAAACTAAAGAAAAATCAACCTTTGGCTGGTAGTTACTAAGCCTTTACGGGCTAATAAGCCCATAAAGGCTACCAATAGGAGATTATTATGAAAGCAATTACTGTAATTATGTGCGCTTTACTTACAATAAGTGCGCCTACGTTTGCTAAATACGAGCGCAATAAAGCAGTCCCTGTGCAGCAAGTTTTATTTGGTGACGTAAAATCGGTACGCAATATTACCGAACAAGAAATCATTCAAGACAAAAACAACGGCTGGGAAACCTTCGGCGGTGCATTACTCGGTGGTGTTGTAGGCAACCAGTTTGGTGGCGGTAGCGGCCGCACAGTAGCAACAATATTAGGCTCGGTAATTGGCGGCAGTGTTGCGCATAACAGGCAGCAGCAAAGTCATTATCAGCAAAATCATTTTGTAGAGTTATTAATACAAATTGAAAACGGCGACCAGTTTATGGTTGTTCAAGATCAAGACCAATCAATGCGTTTTAGCAAAGGCGATAACGTAAGATTAGTGTACTTGAACGACAACACGGTGCGTGTAGATAAAGCGTATTAGCCAATATATTCATGACTAATGTAAAAAACGAGCCAAATTTGGCTCGTTTTTTATTTTTTAATAACTATACTTGGCGATAGTCTTTAAAAAAGCGCTTCATTTTTAACATCGCATCAGATAAATCATCTTTGCTTGGTAAAAATACCAATCTAAAATGATCCGGCTCGGGCCAATTAAACGCCCTGCCATGTACAAGTAATATTTTTTCGGCTTTTAGCAAATCGTACATCATCTTTTCATCATCTTTAACTTTAAAAAGTGCTGTATCTACTTTGGCAAACGCATAGAGCGCGCCTTTAGGTTTTTTACAACTAATACCTTCAATAGCGTTTAACCCGCGCCATGCTATATCGCGCTGCTCGTATAAGCGCCCGCCTGGGTTAATTAAATTATCAATTGATTGCACGCCGCCCAACGCTTGTTGAATTGCATATTGCGCAGGTACATTGGCGCACAAACGCATAGATGAAAGTATTTCAAGGCCTTTGCGTAAATCATCCATTACCGAGGTACGACCGCTTAGAACCATCCACCCCATTCTTAGCCCCGCTGCACGGTAGGTTTTTGCTAAACCATTAAAAGTAATGATTGGTACATCATCACACAGTGAGCCGATTGAAGTATGCGTTATACCATCGTATAAAATCTTTTCGTAAATCTCATCGCTCAATAACAGCAGTTTATGTTCACGCGCTATATCAATTAATTGCATTAACAAATCGTCACTGTAAACCGCACCTGTCGGATTATTAGGATTAATTAATACCAAAGCTTTAGTTTTAGACGTTATTTTGCTTTTTATATCTGCAATATCCGGAAACCAATCTTGCTCTTCATCACATAAATAATGCACCGGATTACCACCCGATAATGTGACAGAAGCAGTCCAAAGTGGATAATCTGGAGCTGGAATAAGCACTTCATCGCCATTATTTAATAGCGCTTGGGTGATCATCTGAATAAGTTCGCTTACGCCATTACCAATATATATGCTATCTACATCTAAATTATGTAATCCACGTTGTTGGTAGTGCTGATAAATAGCCACGCGGGCTGAATAGAGGCCTTTAGAGTCACAGTAACCTTGGGCTGAATATAAGTTGCGGATAATATCGCGGTGCATATCTTCTGGCATATCAAAACCAAAAGCAGCTGGATTACCTATATTCAATTTTAATACTTTTTGACCTTCGTCTTCCATTTTTTTAGCTTGTGCTAAAACTGGCCCACGAATGTCATAACATACACCTTCTAATTTGTGACTCTTTTTAATATCAGACATTTTTACCTCGACTAGTGAGCCTTTAGACTAACCTAGTAAAGGCGTAAAATGCCAGTCAATTTAGGTGCTTAATACTGAAATAAATTCACGTTTTAGCTTCAATAATTAACGAGATGCTAACCATTCATTTAGCTTAGCTTGAGAGCCTGTTACTTGAGCCATTAAGCTATTAGATGCGTCGATAGCTTCAGCTAAGTTATCTAGGTTTAAATTTTGTTCAATAACACGCGATACTTCAGCAAGGCTTGAAGCTCCAAACTGTGCCGCATTCGATTTTAAGCTATGGGAGTGGCGAATAGCTGCTTCTTTATCTTTACCAATTGTTGCTAACACTTCTGAGCCTAAACGTTCAAACTCTGAGCAGCAAAAATCAAGTGTATCAGCAAACTGCTCACCCAATAACGATTCCATACTCTCTAATGCTGATGTATCAATATTTATTTCTGTCATATTTTAAGCCCTTAAAACAATCCATGTAAGTTACAGTTTAATAGTACTACTTTATATTGATGCGTAAAAAAAACCAACTTAATTACCTTATAAATGTATAATTGCGAGGATCATACTGGCAACAAAAAGTTTATTAAATGGCACGCACACTTTGTAATCATTGTAACTTTTCACTAAACACCTGTATTTGCAACGCAATTACAAAAATAAACAACAAAGTTACGGTTATTATTCTACAGCACCCGAGTGAAGAAAAAATAGCAAAAAATACCGCTAAACTACTCAATTTATGCCTAACTGATTGCCAAATAATCAAAGGCGAAAATAATGATGACTTTTCCATACTAAAAACACTGCCAGTAAGTTCAACTGTTTTACTCTACCCTAACGAACACGCTGTAAATTTAGACGATAACACTGAGCAGCCAAATGTAAAAAACATCACCCATTTAATCGTGGTTGATGGTACATGGAAAAAAGCCTACAAAATTTTGCAGCTCACCACATTACTAAATCAATTTAAAACGGTCAGTTTTAAACAGCTACCTAAAAATCGTTATGCTATTCGTAAAGCCCCTCGGGCCGACAGCCTATCCACACTTGAAGCTGTAGCGCATAGTTTGTTTTTAATAGAGCAGCTAAATCCCGCACCACTTTATAATGCACTAAATGAATTAATACAAAAACAAACCCAACACATGCCTGAGCACGTAAAAGCACGTTACTTAGATTAAATTCGTTACTATATGAAACTTGCAATGCGTAACTACCCTAACAGACTAAAACGTGGCTTTACTCGCCAAGGACCCGACTATCGCTTTGACGACCAAGTCGACTTTAGCGATATAAGAGATACCTTCGGCTTTAGGTCAATGGTCGTTGGTAAATGGGTAACTAAAGAAGAGCGCTACATTAGCGCCAATTTAATTTACGATGCACTGGCCGACCTTGCACAAATACTGCATTTACCACCTAAAGCAATTGGCCTGCGCGGCAAGCTTAACTTTGCATTTGGCCATGGTGGTCAAAAAGGCGTGCAAGCGCATTATAATGCAGCCTCTCAAACACTTGCTCTTGCAAAAAATGCAGGCGGTGGTGCACTTGCTCACGAATGGTTCCATGCGTTTGACCATCATATAAGCGAGCACTTATTTGCAGCAAAACCACAATTTGGTTTTGCATCAAAATTATGGCTTTCAAACACGCCAAATTTATCGCATCCACTTAATAATGCTTTGAACAGTTTTTATAAACATGTATTTTTAGATCAAGATGGTATTGATGCAAATAACTTTGTACAAACGTGTATAGAACACGATAAAGCCCACAATATGAATTATATGAGCATGCCAGAAGAGCTTGCAGCGCGGTGTTTTGAAGCCTGTATTGAAGGCCACACATATATAAAAAATAGCTTTTTAGTGGGAGGCTTAAAAAGTAGTAATTTAATCTACCCAAATAGTGAGCATATTAATAAAGCAAATGAAGCACTTAACCACTATTTTGAACTACTGGGCTATGCGCTTCATAAAATAGACGAGTGATGTCTATATTTGGTGATTATTTATCGTCACTAATACGACTTGCTACTGCGCTGCTTTGATCTTTATATTTTGCATCTTTACGAATATTGTATGGGTTTTCACACGGGCCCGATAACATTTCAAAGCTCATAGCACCAATTTTCATCAGTGGGCGTAGTGCCAGTGGTAATTTACCTGAGTTGTAAAACTCTAAAACAATATTGCCGCTCCAGCCTGGGTCTATTCGATGCGCGGTTACATGCACCATTAAACCCAAACGCGCAAGCGATGAGCGTCCATCTAACCAACCTACTATATCTGCTGGTAGAGTTACTTTTTCATGGGTAATAGCTAGTGCAAGTTCACCTGGGTGTAAAAAGAATGCTTCACCTTCATCAAGCACTATTTCTTCACTCATGATCGATTCCATGGCCTTATTTAACTGATCTTTTGGACCACTTAAATCGACGTATGCCGCGTTATGCGCATTAAACGTTCTAAATTTATTTCCCAAGCGTAAATCGGCAGTCACGCCTGAAATCATTTCGCTCGTTGGCGCAGGCTCAATAACAATGCGGCCATCGCTTAGGTATTCTTTAATATGTGTGTCTGAAAGTCTCATTATTTATTAATCTTCCGTAATCACAATTTCAATTGCATTGTGATGCTGTTGATAATAAAGCGTGCTGGCTATTAACCTTGCTGCTGCGCTGTATGTTTTGCTTATTGTGGCATCGTTATCGCTTGCAATAAGTTTACCTTGCTCAGAATACTCGCGTATATCTATTGCAAGTGGAATATGGCTAAGTACAGGCACGCCGTGCTTATGCGCCAGTTTTTGTGCACCGTCTTTACCAAAAACGTGGTTAGCTTCACCACAGTGAGTGCAAATGTAGTGGCTCATATTTTCTATTAAGCCAAGCACCGGTACGTTTACTTTATTAAACATAGCAATGCCTTTTTGCGCATCGGCTAGCGCTAAATCTTGCGGTGTAGTGACAATAACAGTGCCGCTAGCGGGTACTTTTTGGCTCATTGTAAGCTGAATATCACCGGTGCCCGGTGGCATATCAACAATTAAGTAGTCAAGCTCGCCCCAATCGGTTTCGTTAAGTAACTGGCTCAGCGCGCCTGACGCCATTGGCCCACGCCATACCGTGGCATCATCGCTTGGAACTAAAAAGCCAATTGATTGCGCTTTAATGCCATTGGCATCAAAAGGCTGTAGCTGTTTGTTATCTTTAGTGACGGGCTCCGCGCCCACTAATCCTAAAAGCATTGGGATAGATGGGCCATAAATGTCAGCATCTAAAATACCCACCTTTGCGCCTTCATTTTTAAGCGCGCCTGCCAAGTTAACAGCAGTAGTCGACTTACCTACCCCACCTTTGCCTGAGGCAATAAGTACAATATGTTTAATCGCTTTAAACTTAGCCGCCTCTTTAATGATAACCTTGGCGCTAATTGTTACAGGCACATTTAAGCTTTCACTTACGTGTTGCTCAACTAAAGGCATTTCTGATTGCCCAGCAAATGGCAGAGTTAATTTAATGTGTAGTGATTTATCGTCATTTTGAGTAATAGTATCAATGAAGCTTTCGTCAATACCGACGGCAAAAGCCGCACTACGATATGCCGCTAAGGCAGTTATAATCGGTTGTTTTTGCACCGATTTAGAAGAGAATAGTTTCGACAGTCCAAACATAGCAATTAAATAGCGTTTCTTTGATGAAAAGTGCCACGGAATTATGTAACATTCAGGGCATTAACACCAGTCAATTAATAAAAATCCATAAGCTGTGCGCACTCTAAGCAGATAGCTTGTAGATAAATTAATGATAATTGCCGTTTGTATAATAAAAACGGCGTTTTATCCTCAATTCGGAATGATTATGACGCAGCGAAAGATCCTGATTACCAGCGCATTACCTTATGCAAATGGCCCTACTCACCTAGGTCATTTATTGGAATATATTCAAACTGATATTTGGTCACGTTTTCAAAAACTACAAGGCCACGAAGCTTATTATGTTTGCGCAGACGATGCCCACGGCACGCCAATTATGCTTAATGCGCAAAAGCAAGGGATCACGCCTGAAGAAATGGTAAAACAAGTGAGCATAGAGCGCCAACGCGACTTTGCTGACTTTAATATCAAATTTGATAACTACCACAGCACGCACAGCCAAGAAAACAAAGAATTAAGCGAACTTATTTATAACCGCCTAAACGATGCCGGTCATATTAAAAAGCACACTATTTCACAATTATTCGACCCTGAAAAAGGTATTTTCTTACCAGACCGCTTTGTAACAGGTACTTGCCCAACGTGTAAGTCTGAAAACCAAAACGGCGATAGCTGTGATTCGTGTGGTGCTACATACAGCCCTACCGAACTTATTAATCCGCGTTCTGTAATGTCAGGTGCTGAGCCTGTACTTAAAGATTCTGAGCATTACTTTTTTGACCTGCCAGCATTTGAAGGCATGCTAAAGGAATGGTTACACTCGGGAACTATTCAACAAGAAATGGCTAACAAGCTAGACGAATGGTTTACCGATGGCTTGCAACAGTGGGATATTAGCCGTGACGCACCTTATTTTGGTTTTGAAATCCCAAATGCACCAGGCAAATATTTTTACGTTTGGTTAGATGCACCTATTGGTTACATGGCGAGTTTTAAAAACCTATGTGACGAAAAAGGCCTCGACTTTGATGCGTTTTGGGCTGAAGGTTCAGACGCAGAGCTTTATCACTTTATTGGTAAAGACATTATCTACTTCCACAGCTTATTTTGGCCAGCAATGCTAGAAGGCGCTAATTTTAGAAAGCCAACTAACGTATTCGCTCATGGTTTTGTAACTGTGAATGGCGAAAAAATGTCTAAATCAAAGGGTACGTTTATTAAAGCGCGTACTTATTTAGATAACTTAAACCCAGAATACTTACGTTACTACTACGCAGCAAAATTAAGCAGCGGTATTGTTGATCTGGATTTAAACCTAGAAGACTTTGCACAGCGCGTAAATTCAGACCTAGTAGGTAAAGTAGTCAACATAGCGAGCCGTTGTGCTGGCTTTATTAGTAAAAAGTTTGATGGCAAGCTAAGCAGTACTATTATGCAACCAGAGCTGTTAGCAGAGTTTCAAGCGGCTGCACCGAGCATTACAACACACTATGAGAACCGCGATTACAGCCGCGCAATTCGCGAAATAATGGCGCTTGCCGACAAAGCAAACCAATTTATTGATGGCGCAGCACCTTGGGTATTAATTAAAGACGAAACTAAGCAAAAAGAAGCACACGAGGTCTGTTCTCTTGGTCTTAACTTGTTCCGCGTTTTAATTACTTACTTAAAACCCGTGCTACCAGGAATGGCAGACAACGTACAAGCGTTTTTAAATGACGACCTTGCATGGGACCGCGTTCAAAATGCACTCGTAAGCCACCCTATCAATAAATTTAAACCGTTAATGCAACGTGTTGAAATGGATAAAGTAAACAAAATGGTTGAAGAATCTAAAGAAAGCTTAGCATCAAAAGTAACAATTGACCCTAACAGCCCACTTGCAAAAGAGCCGATTAGCGACGAAATTGAGTTCGATGATTTTGCAAAAGTAGACTTACGAGTAGCTAAGATTGCTAAAGCAGAGCACGTAGAAGGCGCAGATAAACTACTTAAGCTAACACTTGATTTAGGCGGCGAAACTCGCCAAGTGTTTGCGGGTATTAAATCAGCTTACGCACCTGAGGATATCGAAGGCAAGCTAACCGTTATGGTTGCTAACCTTAAGCCTCGTAAAATGCGCTTTGGTATGTCTGAAGGCATGGTATTAGCAGCAGGCCCTGGCGGAAAAGAAATTTATATTCTTAACCCAGATGACGGCTCAGAGCCTGGTATGCGCGTAATGTAATATTACTCATACAATAAAAAAACCGCTGATATGTCAGCGGTTTTTTATGGGCTAAAGTAATGTTTAGTCGTATATTAAATACCGAACACGAGCGTAGTGTTCTTACCAAGCTTGTAAAAAAATATATAAGTAAACTGCCTAAATAGGCAGTTATATTTTAACTCTAAAATCAATTATCTTATTTAATTGAGCTTTTTCAATACGCGGTCTTTTCTTGGTAGGTAATAGTTATCGTAATCAAGTGAGACTATAACGCGCTCTGCTTTTCCTAATAACTCATTACGCGGAATTAAACCTATTACACGCGAGTCAGCGCTATTGTCGCGGTTATCGCCCATTGCTAAATAATAATCATCAGGAATTGTAATTGCATCAAAGCCCGATAAACGTGAAGGAATATTTGCCACTCTTATCGAATGCGCTAACCCGTTTAAATCTTCGATTTTATCAAGCGAGTCTATGTTGCTTTGCTGATCTGCATAATTAAGTTTTTTACCATTAATAATGAGTTCATTATTTTCAAGCGCAACGGTGTCTCCTGGCACACCAATTACACGTTTAATTAAACGGTTATCGGCAGCTTGTGAGTCAAAAACAATAATATCACCGGTTTGTGGGTCCGCTAGTTTAAGTAGTTTTATATGCGTAAATGGGACACGAATATCGTAGGCCATTTTATCGGTAAGTATTCTGTCACCTTCTTGAATTGTTGGTTTCATTGAGCCTGTTGGCACTTCGTACCAATCGGCTACAGCGCTTCTAAATACGCTCATCAGTGCAATAAATACGATAAGAGAGCGGTTATTTTTCCAAAACTTATAAACTAATTTCATGCCTATTCCCTTCAATTGAACAAGTCTTTAATTAAGTAACTGTTTATATGACTTTGTTAATTAGCTGCAGTTCAATCAATGATGTAACAAAACATGTTGGCTACTAATTTTAATTGATCGATTAAATTTAGAGCGTCGTAACATTTAACGAAACCAACGGGTATTAACTTAAAGGAAAAATAAAATGTTTAAGAAAATTACTACTGCATTATTGTTTACAACTGCAAGCCTTGGATTTACTACAATGGCTTATGCTGATCATCATGGTATGAAAAAAGACGTTGTTGAAGTAGCCGTTGAAAATGGTTCGTTCACTACTCTTGTTGCTGCTGTTAAAGCCGCAGGTTTAGTTGAAACACTGCAAGGTAAAGGACCCTTTACTATTTTTGCACCAACAGATGCTGCATTTTCTAAATTACCTGAAGGCACTGTAGAAATGTTACTCAAGCCTGAAAACAAAGATAAGCTAACGGCGGTATTAACTTATCACGTAGTGTCTGGAAAAGTGATGGCAGCCGATGTAATGAAGGTAGATAGTGCGAAAACACTACAAGGCGAATCAGTTATGGTTAAAGCCGACAGCATGGGCGTAATGATAAATGACGCTAAAGTTGTAAAAGCTGATGTAAAAGCAAGCAACGGCGTAATTCATGTTATCGACACAGTACTACTTCCAAAAGAGTAGTCATAAAAGAATGAGCCAACTAAAAAAGCATAAGTAAATACTTATGCGCTTTTTTAGTTATTTTTGTTTCATGACATAACAAATTATTGATTTAGTTTTTCTTTCGCTTCTTTTACTTTTTCAAAATCTAAACCAAGTTCGTCAGTCGCTTCTTTAATAAGATGCGGTTGAGTCATCACGACTGCCATTAATTGTTGTAGCTTTTCTGGCGGAATACCAAGCTCTTGAACAAGCGCCATTGCCATCATTGGGTTTTGAGTAAACGCTTCAAACAATGCTTTTACTTTTTCGTCGCTTACATTGTGCTCTTTAAGTATTGCTAGTATTGGATTCATTATTAAACCTTAAGTGTTTTTTTATAGAGCTTAGTATATGGGCTAAACCCTAAAATTAAAGAGTTACTCTACAAGTAAAACCACTTTTCCTGCGTTTTCATTACGCTCTAAAATAGCATGGGCTTCGTTTGCGTCGCTCCAAGGCAATGTTTTATACAAGTTAAAGTCGTACTTTTTAGTGGCAATATCATTGTAAAAGCGTGCTACAAAGTCGTCGCGCACCTGGCGTTTAAACTCAATACTGCGATTTCTAAGCGTTGAGGCATGAAACGAAATACGCTTTTGTAAAAGCGCGGCAAAATCAACTTCAGCAAAACGTCCATCTAAAAATGCAAGCATCACAATTTGGCAATCCATGGCTGCAATAGCGGCATTTTTATTTAAGTAACTACCCGAAACAGGATCTACAATTGCATTTGCTGTTAACTCATTTGCTTTCATATATTCTACAAAGTCAGTGGTTTTGTAGTTAATTGCATGATCGGCACCGAGTTCTTTTGCGTGTTGGCATTTGTCATCCGTACCGGCAGTAATAACTACGGTAGCACCTGCGCTTTTAGCCATTTGAATTGCTGCACCGCCCACACCACTAGCACCTGCATGAATAAGCGCTGTTTGCCCTTTTTGTAATTTACCAAGCTCAAATAACGCGCCAAATGCCGTTAAATACACTTCGCTTATTGCGGCGCCCTCAGCCATTGTTACATCATCGGGTAATTCCATAAGCTGTTTTGCATCAACTGCTACATATTCGCTATAAGCACCACCTGAGCACAACGTAAAAATACGCTTGTTTAGCCAGCTTTTATCTACATCTTTTCCAAGCTCAGTAACTGTACCCGCACATTCTAAACCTAAAATCGGGCTATCTCCCGCAGGGGCCGGGTATTTACCTTGGCGCTGCATACTGTCTGCACGGTTTACACCTATTGCTGCAACTTTAACAAGTACTTCATGGCTCTTTAAAACCGGCTTTTCGGTTTCACTAAATGCAAGATTACCATCTTCATGAGAAATATATTTCATTGTTGCTCCAAGCTTAAAAACTGTAATAACATATAGATGGGGATGAACACAGATTCAAACAACCTCAAAAGCGCCAACTTTGTTTGTAAGGATAAACATCGGGTAGATAACCATTATGTACTTGTTGCTGACAACCTTGCCAAAACGTCGCTAAAAACAAGTTACTGTGCTCATTATTAAAATAACTAAACGCAATCTCGTTGGCGCTAAAAAACACCTTAAATTGGCTCGGAAATATATCATTTTCAGCTATATCAAAATACGAGTTACTACTTAGCTCTTCAAGTGCATTTTGGGTGTGTGGCACCTCTCTAAAGTTGCAATCGGTTAGTGGGCAAATTTCGTCAAAGTCGTAAAACACCACTCGCCCCCATCGCGTTACGCCAAAGTTTTTCATTAGCATGTCGCCCGGAAATATATTAGCGCCCGCTAACTCTTTAATTGCTTTACCGTAGTCATGCATTACTCGCTCTAGGGTTTTGTTATCGCATTGGTTAATATATAAATTAAGCGGGGTCATTTTACGCTCAACATAAACGTGCTTTAAAATGAGTGCCTTACCCGATATAACCATACTGCTACCAATTTGGTTTTTCATCTGCTCAAGCAATTCATCACTAAAACGGCTTAAATCAAACGCTAAATATCTAAACTCGTGCGTATCTACCAAACGACCAACCCTATCGGCTTGTTTTACAAAGTTATACTTGTCTATCACTTGTGCTTTGGTGGCTGTTTTTGGCGCACTAAATTTGTCTTTAATTACTTTATAAACGTAATCTAGCCCTTCAATAGTAAATACCAGCATTACCATACCCGGCGTACCTGGCGCTTTAACATACTTGAAGTTGGCTGGGCTATTTTTAGTCGTATCGACCTTATACCGATAAAACTCAGTTTTGGCGTGCTTTATAAAACCAATGGCGTTAAATAACTCAAAGCGTTGTTTGTGTGGCATTAATACACTTAGGTAATCTACATAACGTGCGGGCTTATCGGTATCAACCATAAAATAGGTGCGTGCAAAGCCAAATAATAAACTTAATTGATCGGCGCCCATCATTACAGCATCAAGCTTTAGTCCCTCATCGGTATTTAAAATAGCGATAGCAAAAGGCATATTGTCGCCATTTTTAGCAATGCAGCGCCCAATTAAATAACAGGCTTTGTTTCTAAAAAATAATGAGTTGGCGTATTCAATATACCCGTCGTTTAAATTGATAAGTTCGTACACCTGTTTGCATTGCTGCTTAGCGCCTTGCATTAACGTACTTTGTAATGTGGCTACATCACGTTCTAAATTACTAAACGGCACTCTAAATACTTGATTAGTAATAAGCGTTTTAACAGCTTTATTAAACCCATTATGTAGCGATACTCTACTCACTAAGCTTTCATAAGAGCGCGGCTCACTACGATACTTTGCTTTTAATACGAACAAATGCACAGTACGAATTTTTTTATCGTCCCAAATTGCGCCAAACGTTGAATTAAAAAAGGTATGCGCTATGGGTTTATTTTCGTGATTTTGTACCATATCGCCATAAATATTTTTAGCTAACTGCCACGTTTGCGGGCAAGTAAGCTCAGCATAAGCAATAACTCTGACGGCTTCACTCACGTTTTTTACCTCACGCTCATACACTTGTAAACGTTCACGCATAGCACTTTGTACACTGTGATGCTGTCGTTGCTCAAACCGGCTCTGCGCACCCAGTGTAATATTTAAAAATTGCGAAAACATCGCCTCAAATCCAGCAAAAACAGATCGTGCAAGCTTACTGGCTACAACGTGTTGTAGCGCATTATTAGATTGATTTGTTAGCCTATTTTGCATAAATACAGCACTTATATTGATGCCAGTTATGGCGGTTATTTTTATTAATTGTTTACACCTTAGCAAGCAGGCTTTAATTTAGATAATTAATAAAGCATATAATTTAAATTGATCATATGAATATAAGAAACGTCGACCTCAACTTGTTAGTTTACTTAAATGTACTCATTGATGAAAAAAGTGTTTCAAAAGCTGCGAATAAGCTCGCGCTTACGCAACCTGCTATGAGTAACGCATTAAAACGTTTGCGCGATTTATTTGACGACCCGCTACTGGTGCGTGCCGCAGGCTCTATGACGCCAACAGCTAAAGCACTTGCATTAAAGCCTGAGGTTGAGACGCTATTAAAAATGGCCGAAGCTATTACGCAGCCTAGTGAGCAATTTAACCCTGCAACAGCTGAAGTTACGTTTAGAATAATGGCAAACGACTACATAGAGTCGACCTTAATAGCCCCTTTTATAACTGCGCAGCTTAGTAAAAATCCCGGTATTAATTTTGATGTATTAAGCCCAAGCGACGTAAACCTGCAAGACATGGAAAAAGGCACTATAGATTTAGCCATAAACCGCTTTAATGGTCTGCCTCGCTCGTTTCATCAAGCCAGTGTTTGGCGAGATAATTACTGTTGTTTAACGCATCCTAAAAATACATTTTTACAACAATCAGGGTTAGACGACTACTTACAAAAAGAACATATTTGGGTAAACCGTGCAGGCTGGGGGCCTGAGGCCGCAGTTACTAATAAATCAGGAAAGCAAAAATTAGGCTGGGTAGACGAAGCCCTTTGGCAACTAGAACAAACCCGCAAAATACGTGTTTTTACTCGCCACTACATGGTTGCAAGCCTGCTTTGCCAATCAGAGCAACTTATTGCCACCCTACCGCGCAGGCAGGCTAAATTGTTAACCTCCCATACTGATTTAGTAATCAGCCCTGTGCCATTTCAAATAGTCCCTATTGAGGTAAAAATGATATGGAGCCCGCTACTACACCATGCGCCTGCACACCAATGGTTAAGGCGTGAATTATTAGCGTTTGCTAAAACGATTGCAGACAGATAATTAAATATAGACATGCTGTGCTATGAGTTTCAAACAAGCTCGGTTTTAGACAATAACTTCAAATGGAGTAAAAATGGATAGTGCATCAATAATTGCGTGGAGTGTTTTGTTTGGAGGCATAGGTATTGGCTACCTTACTTACGGGCGAAGAAAAAAAGCCGTAGTACCGCTTTGTATTGGTTTGTCGCTATTGGTATTTCCGTATTTTATGAGCAGTGTTAGCATGCTGTTGATTGTAGGCGCTATTTTAGTGGCTATTCCCTACTTTATTAAAATTTAATATTACTATTGTTACGGCTAAATAAAATACACGAGAAAATAAAAAAGCGCCGTGGTATTCAACTTTGGGAAAATACCATGGCGCTTTTGGAAATCGTCGATATAGGAGTCTACCTACAGAGTATAGTTAGCAAGCTTAGTACCGACTTCATAAAAAAATTAAAATTCAATAAAAACAATTAACTAAGCATCCAACTTAACTCATCAACTAATCCCCTTGTTCCAGTTTTGTGCACGTTTTTACCGCTCTGCACCAAATTAATTAGTATAATTTAGGTATGTTTTCTATTTTTTATTTAGTTTTAAAACTTACTATTGATGAAATCAATGTCAGTTATTGAAAACAACAATTTCATTAATAATACACTTAGCGCTAGAGTGAAGTTAAGCCAACAAACTAAGAGTAATAATTATGACAACATCAAGCTTCACACAACAAGACGGGTTATTTATTGATGCTAATTTACATCAGTTTATTGAAGAGCAGTTATGCACAAAAGCTGACACCACTGAAACTTACCAAGCATTAGCTACTTTAGTTGATGAGTTTGGTTGTAAATGCCGTAAAACAAAGCACCAACCAAATGATGTATTAGAAGTGGATACATTGCTAAACGCATACCAACTTAAAAACCACCCACTTTGCCATGTTGATGCACAAACGACAGAAGCCGTTTTAGACGAATATTGCTGCCAGGTTCCTGCAATTATTGTTGTTGCGTTAATGGATACGCTTAGTGGTACGCAGTGCGATGAACCTCAAGCACATGAGATTTACCATCGTGCAGCGCAGTTAACCAACCGCCCTTGCATGCACAGAGTAAAAACTGCCTCAGCAGCTTAATAATGAATGTGTTTAAAAGTGCTCGATAACCTTCTTTGCAAAGCCAGTACAAGTTAAGGTTGTCGAGTTATGAATACTTGAGTTATCGCTCTGCTCTTGCGCTAAATCAAAGGTTACTTCACCGCTTTTAAATGTTTGCTCTAACGCATTTTCTATTAGTAATGCGGCCTCGTCCCATCCCATAAATTTAAGCATTAATACCGCACTTAAAATACTACTGCTGGGGTTTGCTTTATTTTGCCCTGCTATACGTTCAAACGTGCCGTGTGTAGGCTCAAAAAATGCGACATCGTTATTTAAATTTGCAGCAGGCATTATGCCAACACCGCCAACTTGTGCGCTCAGCATATCCGCTAAAAAGTCACCATTTTGATTAGTCGTCACCACTACATCAAATTGCTCTGGGTGCATTAAACATTGCTGCAGCATGTTGTCGGCTATAACTTCTTTAATAATTAGAGGTGCTTGATTTACTCGATCTATTTGCAGCCAACGCCCATTTTCATGTGCAGTGGCATTAAATTCGCTTTGTGCAAGTGCATACCCCCAACGCTTAAATGCCCCATCGGTAAATTTAAGTACATTACCTTTGTGTACTAGCGTTAATGATTCACTATCGTTTTTAAGTGCATAGTTAATGGCAAAGCGCATTAGTCGCTCAGAGCCTTCTTTAGATATATTTTTAATACCAATACCGCATTCTTGTGAAAACCTTAAGCGGGTTACGCCCATTTCCTCACATAAAAAATCGAGCATTTTTTCGCTTTCTACACTCCCTGCTTGCCACTCAATACCTGAGTACACGTCTTCGCTGCTATCACGAAGCACTGTTATGTTTGTTAAAAAAGGATTTTTTAAAGGAGAAGGAAGTGCACTAAAGCCTTTTATAGTGCGCATATTTACAAACAAATCCATTTCTTGCCTGAGTGCAACATTAAGCGATCGAAAGCCACCACCCAGTGGTGTGGTTAACGGCCCTTTTATGGCAATTTTGCAGGCACGTACCGCGTTAATTGTTTCTTGCGGGAACCAGTCACCGTCATACAGCTTTGCGGCCTGCTCGCCATTATAAACTTGCATCCAATGAATTTTCCGTGCACTTTTATAACAATGCTCAATTGCACTATCAACAACGTGGCGCATTACCGGCATAACATCTAAACCCACGCCATCGCCATCAATAAAGGCAATTATAGGTTCTAACGGTATTTGCCAGTGTCCTTGTGCATCAATAGTGATATTTTGGCCGTGCTCAGGAACTTGAATATGCTGATACGTCATGGCTAAACCTAACTTAAAATAACGATTAATTGATTAAACCATGCTTAGCTAGAGGTGTCTGTATTTGTACTTTTATAGTTACTATCATTTTAAAAAATAAAGAATTAGGCGTGATTATTTATCCATTTAGTTGGTCTTGTATATTAAGCCTGGCGTACCAGTTATTAAATTACAGTAGAGCATTTTAATGAAATACTTTTTTGTACTGCTACTATCAATCAGCTCTTTTAACGTATTAGCCGCTGAAGTAGTCATACATAACCTTAGCTCGCTCTCAAGTAATGCTCAAAATACGGTGTCTACATGGGTTAATCAAAGTGTTGAAAAAACACAAAATACACTGGGGCCTTTAAAGCAAACCACTTTGCCTATTTATTTAAAACCGCAATACTTTGCTTTTGAGCCTGTACCTTGGGCTACAGTTAAGCGCAATAACCCCGATGGGATTGAACTACATATAGATCGCTACGCCAGTTTAAATGCATTCACTAAAGATTGGACGCTATACCATGAACTTTCGCATTTATATTTGCCGCTACTTCCCTACTCCGGTTTTTGACTAAGCGAGGGTTTTGCCAGTTATATGCAAAACGTAATAATGCGTGACAGCGGTATAATCACCCAGCCACAGTTTGTACAACGTTTAAATGCAGGATTTGATCGTGCCCGCCTGCAAACCAAAACTAAAACACAGCCACTTAATAAGCTCTCTGCCGATATGTGGAAACAACGCGCCCAGCAACGTGTTTATTGGACGGGTGCGGCTTTTTTTGCACAGGCCGACCTTAAGCTACAAAAACAAGGTTTATCTGTCGCGGGTATAATAAAACAGTATCAAACATGCTGTAGACCCGGTCGTTCTAGTGCTAAAACCTTTATAAAAGAGTTAGATAAGTTATCCAGCAGCAGCATTTTTACAACGCTGTATGCAAAATATAATACCCGTACTGATTTTCCTGATATTAATAAAAAGCAGCTAAACACGCTTTAACGGCTGCTCTGTTTTATATAGCTACTATATTTAACCAGCCCTTGCGCATTAAAATTGGTTGAGTACTCGTTCATAAAACTATGCAAAAAATTGGTTTTATAGCACTTAACACTCGCTTTGGTGCTTAAAGCTTTAATAACTTCATCAACATTAAAGTGACTCTCACTTTCTGGGAATATGAATTCACAGGGTACATTTGCATCTAACGCTAAATAATTACGAATTTGCGACGGATAAAAGCCAATTAACTTTTTAAGGTGTGTATTGCCTGTTAATAACTGTGCCCGCCATGCTGCACTTGCCCCTGCGCTAAACGCAATACATGTGGTCGGCACTTTTAAACTCTCAAAGCATTCTAGAAGTTTGTCCGTGTATTTGTCATGGCCACACTGCTGTATAAAATTATTATAACTATCTTTTTCACTTTCAATAGCTTGAATCTTGTTGTATGGGTCAACAATCACTAAATTTGAACTAATTGCCTGTGATAACTTACTTAAAGCAGGGGTTAAACCATAAATATCACTCACTATTAAGTAATTCATACTTATCCTTTGGTAACTAAAAATGGGCTTTGTAAGCAGTTGATAAGATTTATTATAAATATTTTTATAATAAATAGCTTGCACACAATTTATATATAAGTTACCTTCCCTCTCTGGTTTAAAGAAACCGCCGCGGTTAACCATTTACCCTGATCCAGTAAGCCCCGCAAAACGTATATTTGAAAGCTAAGTTATTGTACGGCGAGAACCCCTTGAATAATACCGAGATGATTTTTTATTATCATCGCAAAAGTGTCATAAAGATCGTCAACACTGTAATGAAGCTAAACACAACATCGTTAATTTATTGACTGCAATTTGCTATACAAATATAGCGCAGAATAAATAACAAGAATAAAGTGAGTTTTATTATGTCTTATAAATATAACGGGTCTATGATCCAAATAGCACATCCAGTGCAATCAATTTCAGTAAACAAACATCGTGTAATCTTCAGTGATACACAAGGTTTAAAAAATGCATTATTTCAAAAAGCGAGTGATGCACGCCAGTTTGTTAAGTGGCTAAAAGCTAACTAAGCAACATATAACTTTAATTGCCATTCTATTATTGCAATTATTGATAAGATATTATGCCAGCCTTGTTGCTGGCATTTTACTTTTTAGCCCTTTATTGGTTACAATAGTTTTACAATAATAATTACTGGTAGCTGTTGTAATGCTCCGTATATTTTTAACTTTCTTACTTTTTTTCTGTCTGAGCTCAATAAGCAATGCTAGAACCATAAACTGGCTAGCGCACGATTTTGCACCCTATTATATTTTAAATGGTCAATATCAACACCAAGGCCGTGACGAAAGCATAATTTCTTTACTTGAAAAACAACTTCCTAATATTACCTTTAACCGCATGCTTATCCCCTCAGGTAAAGTAATTCAAGAGCTGTCCAATACTTCAAATAATGTTTGTGCGTTATCGCTTTATAAAAATGATTACAGAAAAGAGCATATTTATTTCACAGAGGAGAGCTCAACAACGGGCCTCTCGCCTTCAATAGCAATGCATAAAAAGCTCGCAAAAGCGCTAAATATAGCGGAATCTAAAGAAGTATCACTACTCAATTTAATACAAGATAAAAAACTAACTCTTGGAGTTTCTATGAGCCGCTCTTACGGCCAAGAGATAGATACTTTAATAAACAGTACGCCTAATATAGATTTAGTAATTAGACCCACTCGCGATAGCCTAGCGAGCCTTACATATATGCTTAACCTAAAACGAATTGATATTTTGCTGGGTTACCCAAGCGAGCATTACTATTTAGCTAAATCAATGCACTTTGAAGAAAACTTAACCCAACGTCCATTAACCGAATCTCCCGCGTTAAGTTATGGTTTTATTGGTTGTACTAAAAACGAGCAAGGCGCAAAAGACATCGCTATTCTTAATGAGCAGCTTAAAGTTATTAAAAAAACGCAGGCTTATAACGATTTACTTATGCGTTGGTTGCCTGAGGATTTAAGGCCTCTATTAAAGTCACGTATTAATAGCACAAAATAAACAAATACAAAGTCGCATAATTTGAGTTTCTGTTAAGCAAAAAAAACGCCACAGTAAGTGGCGTTTTTATATTCAATAATGGTATTACTGACGAACGCCTTCTATTGATAAAATAATATCAACATGAGTAGATGCAGGCCCTAAGTTGTAATCAATACCGTAGTCGGTAAGTTTAAGGCTGGTTTCGCCTTCAAAACCTACGCGGTAGCCGCCCCACGGATCTTTACCTTCGCCCACTTTATCTATTTCAAAGGTAATAGTTTTAGTTACGCCATGCAGCGTAAATTCGCCGGTTACGTCGGCCTCTTCACCATTTTCATCAAATTTAATGCTGGTGCTTTTAAATGTCGCTTTTGGGTATTTATCCACATTTAAAAAATCTTTACCGTGTAAGTGCTTATCGCGCTCTGCATGGTTAGAATCAAGGCTTGTGGTGTCAATATTTACCATAATTTTTGATGCATCAGGGTTTTTAGCATCATAACTAAATGTGCCGTCAAAAGTATTAAAACGACCATATAACCAGCTGTAACCTAAGTGTTTAATTTTAAAGTTAACAGATGCGTGCCCGCCTTTTGTATCAATTACATAATCAGCTGCATTAGCGGCTGTTGCCGATAACATCATTGCAGCCGAAACGGCTGTGCTTACTAATAATTTTTTCATTTTAATCATCCTTTAATGGTTTGATCATTCTGATTAAGGTTTTATCTTTATCGATAAAGTGATGTTTTAACGCCCCTAGTGCATGCAATACTGCAAACCCTATTAATGTGCACGCGCCGTAATAATGTACTTTTCCTGCAATATCGGCTTGGTCATCAAAAGCAAAATCAAGCGCTGATACGTTAAATAAGGTAAACACTTCTATTGGACGTCCGTCTGCGGTTGATATTAAATACCCAGCAACAACAATAACGGCCAAAATAATATACATAACAATATGCGCGGTGTGTGCTAATTGGTTCATACCTTTACTTTCACCTAAGGGTTTAGGTTGTGTAGATAAAGCACGCCATAAAATTCTAAATAAAAATACGGCCACAAGCGTAATACCAATGCTTTTATGTAAATCGAGCGAGCCTTTGTACCAGCTATCGTAATAAGTAAGCTCAACCATATATAAACCTAAACCAAACAGGCCAAAAATAGTCAACGCCATGAGCCAATGTAAAATAATGGCGACAAGTCCGTAAGATGAAGGTGTATTTTTAAACATGTGTAACGTCCTATAATGCTATGACGTTACAATATAGTGCATAGCCGTAAATGAAAATAACATTTACAAACACTTTACGTGCGTATAAGCACAGAACTTTGATAATTAAAGTCAGTTTTAGAAGTTGAGGATTAAACAGATAAGTTTATAGGGTGGATTGCTCGCTCAAGCTGACATAAATTAAGCTCTCTGGGCTTACTTGCAAACAAGTAACAAGTCCTTCTTTAATGAGCTCAAGCATGGCTATAAAACTAACCACCACACCACTACGCCCTTCATCAGGCGTAAAAAGCGCATTAAAAACCACTGCTGAATTTGCTTTCGATAGCTGTTGTAATATTTGGCTCATTCTCTCTCGGGTTGAGAGTACTTCGGCAGTAATTTGATGATGTTCAAACGTTTTTGCTCGCGCCATAACATCACTCAACGCCAGCATTAAGTCTTTAAGTTCAATATCGGGGAGGTTTTGACTTGTGTCTTCATTTATTGGCATAGCGGCATGCGCTATAAAAATATCACGCCCAACACGGGGGGTATCATCGAGGTTTTCAGCGGCTTTTTTAAATAACTCATATTCTTGCAGGCGTTTAATAAGCTCAGCGCGAGGGTCTTCTTCCTCTTCAAGCTCTTCGTGAACAGGGAGTAATAAGCGCGACTTAATTTGTGCAAGTAACGCAGCCATTACTAAATATTCGCCGGCAAGTTCGAGTTGAAACTCGGTCATCATTTCAACGTAACTTACATACTGCTCTGTAATACTAAAAATAGAAAGATCGAGCACATCAAGCTTATGCTTTTTAATTAAATAAAGCAGTAAATCGAGAGGGCCTTCAAAGGTTTCTAATATTATTTCGAGCGCATCGGGCGGAATATATAAGTCTTCTGGTTTATCTACAACCGCTTTACCATGCAAAAAAGCCAGTGGCAGCTTTTGCTGCACTGGCTTTTCATTACTTTTTGTATCAGCAGTACTTTCGCTCACTTGTTATTACTCAAATGGGCTTGTATCACCACAGCCAACACGTAATATTTTAACTTCATCTTCCGACAAGTCGATTACTGTGGTTGCTTGCTCGGCTAAATGGCCACCGTGAATAATTAAATCAACGTGTTTATCTAATCGCTCTAAGATTTCATCCGGATCTGATTCTGTAAACTGCTGCCCGGGTAAAATTAAAGAACACGACATTAGCGGCTCGCCAAGTTCGGCAAGTAACGCACAAGCAATTGGGTGTTCAATTACACGCATACCAATTGTTTTTTTCTTGTCGTTTAATAAACGCTTAGGGACTTCTTTTGTGCCTTTAAAAATAAAGGTATAGGGCCCTGGGGTATTATTTTTAATTAATCTAAATAGCTGGTTATCTACACGTGCATAAGTAGATAGCTCCGATAAATCACGGCAAACTAGCGTAAAATTATCGTTTTTTTCAATACCACGAATACGCTCTATGCGCTCTTTGGCTTGCTTATTACCAATGTTACAGCCAATGGCATAGCCCGAATCTGTTGGGTAAACAACAACGCCGCCTTGTTTAATAATATCAACGGCTTGACTAATCAATCTTGGTTGCGGGTTATCAGGATGAATATGGAATAATTGACTCATGTTAATGCCCCTTCTTGTCCTTCCCAAACTTGCCAAACACCTTGGCAGTCTTTCGGTAAGTATAAATTTTTGCCAAGCTCTAAATAGCTTGTCGGAAAATGAAAATCAGACCCTTGCGAGCAAAGTAGTTCGTACTCACGGCTGAGTTCACCTAAAAATTGACGTTCGCTTGGCGCCTGTTGAGGTTGTGCAACTTCCATTGCGTCTCCTCCTACACTTTTAAATTCTACTAATAATTTGCGTAGCCACTTGTTTGACATTTGATAGCTACTTGGGTGCGCAAGTACAGCAACACCACCAGCAGCATGTATTGCCTCTATAGCGGTTTGCATGGTGCACCAGCAACTAGGTACATAGCCTGTTTTGCCGCGCCCTAAGTACTTTTTAAATACGCCTGGGAAATTTTTAGCTACACCCCGCTCAATAAGGGCACGTGCAAAATGTGCGCGCGTAATTTGCGCGTCTTTTGCCAGCTCTTTAGCTTGCTCGTAAATGCCATCAAAGCCATTTTTTGCAAGGCGTGCGCCAATTTCTAGTGCACGCTCTTCTCGCTTTTGCTGCTGAGCCGATAATAAAGAAGTAAGGTCAATATTATTAATATCAATATTTAAACCTACAATATGAATTTCGAAGCTTTCCCATTTAGTAGATACTTCGGTACCCGTTATTAATGAAAGCGGTAAGTTTTCTGCTTCAATAAATTGCTGAGCAGGCTTAATAGCCGCCACAGTGTCATGATCGGTAATAGCAAACACATCAATATTTTTATCAACAGCGCGATGCAATAATTCTTCAACCGTTAAACGCCCGTCTGAATGTGTAGTATGGCTATGTAAATCGTATTTTATCAAAAGAAAACTGCTTAAAATTAAGGGTTACTGGTGTTTATGTAAGTATAACAACTTTTTTGACTAAATTGTTTTAAATAAACACTTGACACAAAAGCATAAGATACGTTTTACTGTAGCCACTTTCAGACACATTAAGAATTAACAATAATGATCAATTCAAACTTAAACACTATTTGGTGGTGGCACTCGTAATTTTCGGGTGATGAATTGTCGTGTCTAGCAAAAATTCAAAACCCGCAACTATGCGGGTTTTTTTATAACTAAATTTTACGAAACATATACGTTAAAAATATTTAATAAATTTTGAGGCAGAAAAACATGAATAACGGTCTTACTCTTACACATCGTTGGTGGTGGCGCCTGATATAGCGGGACGGTAATGATCTGTTTGTAATTTAGATATCGTTATTCAAACCCCGCATTGCAAAAGCACTGCGGGGTTTAATTTTTTGAGGGAATGAGGTTTGATTTTTAGTCATATAACTACCACACCAGGCGAAGTAACAAGCATTACGCAAGTACGCGACTATATTAGTAGCCCTCTTGCATTATACGCGGCACTTGATAAGCCTAACTCACTACTGCTTGAATCGGCTGAGATTGATTCTAAAGACAGTGTAAAAAGTTTAATTTTAGTTGATAGCGCCCTGCGCATTGTATGTAAGGGTAAAACGGTAACTGTTAGCGCACAATCTAATAACGGCAAGCAATTATTAAGCTACTTACAAGCAAATGTTAAGAGCTGTGATTCACAATTAAACGACACAACGCTTACACTTAACTACCAAGACACCAGCAGCGATATAGACGAAGCAAGTAAGCTTGTTGCCGATAACGCCTTCAGTGCTCTTCGTACCTGTATTAACAGCATTCAAAGCACCACCGAAAATCCGTTTTCGGTATTTTTAGGCGGTGTGTTTGCCTACGACATGGTGGCAAACTTTGAGCAATTAAGTGATGTACCTGATGGCGAAAACACCTGCCCAGATTACGTATTTTATTTAGCCGAAACCTTAGTTGTTATTGATCATCAAAAACAAACAACCGAACTCATTGGCAATGTATTTAATGGCCCAGACGTACACGCTAACTGCTTTGAAGTAGGTAAAGAGCTTGAGCGGTTAAATACGCTGTGCGATAACGCAGCAGAATTTAGTGCGGATATGCAAAGTGGCGAATGTGAAGTAAGCGTTGATATAGACGATGACACGTATTGCGAGCAAGTTGTTAAGCTTAAAAAGAACATTGTAGATGGCGATATTTTTCAGGTAGTGCCGTCGCGTACATTTTCACTACCTTGCCCTGATTCTTTACATGCGTATAGCCAGCTTAAAAAGCAAAACCCAAGCCCTTACATGTTTTATATGCGCGATGAAGACTTTGCATTATTTGGCGCGTCTCCTGAGTCTGCCCTTAAGTACGACGTAAGTAGTCAGCAAGTAGAAGTTTACCCAATTGCTGGTACTCGAGCGCGCGGCAAATTTGCTAACGGGCAAATAAATCCAGACTTAGACAGCCGCATTGAGCTGGAACTAAGAAACGATCAAAAAGAGCGCGCCGAGCATTTAATGCTTGTTGATTTAGCGCGTAACGACGTAGCCCGCATTAGTGTTGCAGGTACTCGTTTTGCCAAAGAGTTATTAAAAGTAGACCGCTATTCACAGGTAATGCATTTAGTTTCACGCGTTGTTGGCACATTAAAACCAGAACTTGATGCACTGCACGCTTACCAAGCGTGTATGAATATGGGCACCCTTGTTGGTGCACCAAAAGTACGTGCTGCTGAGCTTGTTCGTCAAACTGAAGGGAAACGCCGTGGCAGTTATGGCGGCGCTGTAGGTTACTTAACCGGTGATGGCGCAATGGATAGCTGTATTGTTATTCGCTCTGCTTTTGTTAAAAATAACATAGCCTACGTGCAAGCAGGTGCAGGTGTAGTGTTTGACTCAGATCCTATTTCTGAAGCAAACGAAACTCGCGCTAAAGCACAAGCGGTTATCACCGCCATAAAATCTACGTATAAGGCGGTATAAAATGAGTAAAGCGAATCCTATTAAAATCTATTTTTTAGATAACTTTGACTCATTTACATACAACCTTGTTGATGAGCTTACGATGCTTGGCTGCGAACTTGTTGTTTACAGAAACAACATTAGCGCTGAGGTTATTTTTAATAAAATGCGCCAAGAGCAAGGCCAAGTGCTATTAGTACTTTCACCAGGCCCTGGCACACCAACCGATGCAGGCTGTTTAATGGAGCTTATTGAGCTCTCTAAAGGCCACTTCCCAATGCTAGGCATTTGTTTAGGCCAACAAGCGTTAACACAAAGCTATGGCGGAGTAATCGGTCACGCGGGTGAAACCGTACATGGTAAGTCTTCAATTATTAATTTAGGCGAACATCCTGTATTTGATGGTATGGGCAATACAATGCCTGTAGCACGTTACCATTCATTAATGGCAACAAAAGTGCCTGATAATATAAAGGTTATTGCCCAGTACGAAGATATCCCTATGGCTATTTATCATCATGATGACAATGCATTAGGTTACCAGTTTCATCCAGAATCAATACTGACGCCAAACGGCGCAATGCTACTTCAGCAAAGTGTCGCTTACTTAACACGCGCTAAATAAAAAAGGACATTATGAGTACACAACCAGAACAACCCATAAATGTTCAACACGCTATTGAACAACTAATTACAGGGCAATCATTAAGCTACGCAGACGCCAAAGCACTGTTTGATGAAATAATGCAAGGTAACATGAGCGAGATTGAGCTAACCGCCCTACTAATAAGCCTTAAAATTAAAGGCGAAGTAAGCGATGAAATAGCAGGTGCTGCAGCCTCAATGCGCGATAACGCTGTTGCTTTTACTACCAGCAGTACACAACTTGCTGATAGCTGTGGCACAGGCGGCGATGGCTCAAACACAATTAATATAAGCACAACAGCAGCCATAGTTGCCGCTGCTGCCGGCATTAACATGGTAAAACATGGTAATCGCAGTGTATCGAGTAATTCAGGCTCTGCCGACTTACTAAAAGCGCTGGGCATTAATATAGACATGAGCCCAGAGCAGGCAGCAAAATGTCTTGAGCAAACCAATTTTACCTTTTTGTTTGCACCGCACTATCACAGTGGCGTACGCCATGCTATGGGCGTGCGTACAGCGCTTAAAACACGCACTATTTTTAATATTTTAGGCCCGCTTGCTAACCCTGCAGCACCTGATGTGCAATTGTTAGGTGTGTACAACGAAGCGTTATGTATGCCAATGGCACAAACACTTAAAACCCTTGGCACAAAGCGCGCTATGATTGTTCACGGCTCGGGCACTGACGAAATAGCTCTACACGGCCCAACAACGGTAGTTGAGCTGAATAATGGCAAGCTTACACAGTACACACTAAACCCAAGCGACTTTGACCTTGCAAACTATTCACTTGAACAACTCGCTGGTGAAGGCCCACAATACAACGCAAATGCTAGCCTTGCCATCTTACAAGGCAAAGGCACAGATGCACATAATGCTGCCATTGTGGTTAACGTAGCTGCCCTTTTATACCTAACAGGTAAAGCAGAAACGTTAAAAGAAGGGGCAAAGCGAGTACAAACATTATTAAGTTCAGGGCAAGCCATGAACACACTAAATGCAATTATTGAGGTAAGTAATGGCTAATGTATTAGATAAAATTGTTGCTGATAAAAAATTAGAACTAATTGAGCGTAAAGCCGCACGCCCGCTTGAAAGCTTTAAGCACCTTGCAGTGCCTACAAGCCGTAGCTTTTACAAAGCATTAGCCGCCCCAGGCACACAGTTTATTTTAGAGTGTAAAAAAGCATCGCCCTCAAAAGGGTTAATTAGAGAGCCATTTGATTTAACCGAAATCACCTCAGTTTATAAAAAATACGCCACCTGCATGAGCGTGTTAACTGATGCTAAATATTTTCAAGGCAGTTTTGATTACCTCGAATTTGTGCGCAGCCAAGTAGAACAACCGCTTATCTGTAAAGACTTTTTTATAGATGAATACCAAGTATATATGGCGCGTATTTATGGCGGTGACGCTATATTGCTGATGCTTTCGGTAATTGATGACGAAAGCTATAAAGCACTGCATGCTGTTGCCGATTCACTAAATATGTCGGTATTAACCGAAGTAAGTAATGAAGAAGAAGTACACCGTGCACTTGCGCTTGATGCACAAATTATTGGTATTAATAACCGTGATTTACGCGATTTAAGCACCGATTTAGCCACTACCGAAAAGCTACGCAAACTTATTCCGGCTGATAAAGTGGTTATTTCGGAATCGGGTATTTACACCCATCAAGACGTAAAACGTTTAGCTCCATTATGCGATGGTTTTTTAATTGGCAGCTCACTTATGGGCGAGCGTGATTTAGAGCAAGCATGTCGCCGTGTTATTTTAGGTGACAATAAAGTATGTGGTTTAACACGTACCAAAGATGCACAAGCGGCATATCAAAACGGTGCTATTTACGGTGGTTTAATTTTTCATCCTAAATCGCCACGCTATGTTGATTTAGATTGCGCAAAAGAGCTTAGCCAAAGTGCCCCGCTTAATTTTGTGGGTGTGTTTGTAGATGCCCCAATTGATCAAGTTGCTCAATACGCAAGTGTGCTAAAATTGGCGGCAGTTCAATTACATGGTCAAGAAAGTGACGATTACATCGCTCAGTTGCGTACACAGTTACCTACCGGCTGCGAGATTTGGAAAGCCCAAGCAATAAAAGATGCATTGCCAACGCCTGTAAATGGCGTTGACCGACACCTTTACGATACACACAGCGACACACAAGCTGGCGGTACAGGTAAAGCATTTGATTGGTCGGTGCTTCATGATGCAACCACACCGTTTATGCTCGCTGGAGGCTTAAATCCAGACAATATTAAAGATGCGCTTTTTAAAGGTGCCTTAGGCCTTGATTTAAACTCAGGCGTTGAAGAATCTGCGGGTAAAAAGTGCCCTAACAAATTACATAATGCTTTTACAAGCATCAGAAATTATTGAGGTTAAAATGCAAAATCCAGCTTATTTTGGCGAGTTTGGCGGTATGTTTGTACCCGAGTTGCTTGTCCCTGCGCTTAAGCAGTTAGAAAACGAATTTAACAAAGCACAAAAAGATCCTGAGTTTCAGGCTGAGCTAAGTAAATTATTAAACGAGTATGCGGGTCGTCCTACCCCACTTACTTTAACGCGCAATTTAGTTAAAAACCCAAAAGTAAAACTGTATCTAAAGCGTGAAGACTTATTACACGGTGGCGCACATAAAACCAACCAAGTACTTGGCCAAGCGTTACTTACTAAGCGCATGGGTAAAAAACAAGTAATTGCTGAAACAGGCGCAGGCCAACACGGCGTTGCAACCGCGCTTGCATGTGCATTACTGGGTTTAAAATGTCGAATTTATATGGGCGCAAAAGACGTTGAACGTCAGCAACCAAACGTATTTAGAATGAAGTTAATGGGCGCAGAGGTTATTCCGGTAACAGCGGGTTCTGGCACATTAAAAGATGCAGTAAATGAAGCCCTGCGTGACTGGTCAGCTAATTATCAAGACGCGCACTACCTACTAGGCACAGCAGCTGGTCCTCACCCATTCCCAACAATTGTACGTGAGTATCAAAAAGTTATTGGTGAAGAAGCTAAACAACAAATACTTAAAGCCGAAGGTCGTTTACCTGACGCTGTAATTGCCTGTGTTGGTGGTGGTTCAAACGCAATTGGTATGTTCACTGACTTTATTGACGAGCCAGGCGTTAAATTAATTGGTGTTGAGCCTGCTGGGAAAGGGCTTGATACAAATGAGCACGGTGCAACAATTTGTAAAGGCACTAAAGGTATATTACACGGTACTTACACGTACATTATGCAAAACGACGATGGCCAAATTGAAGAGTCTTACTCTGTATCAGCGGGTCTTGATTACCCTGCGGTTGGTCCTCAGCACGCATTTTTACACGAAACTGGTCGCGCTCAATACGTTGGTATCACTGATACAGAAGCGCTTGATGCGTTTCAATCACTTGCTAAAAACGAAGGGATCATTCCGGCGCTTGAATCAAGCCATGCGCTTGCTTATGCACTTAAGTATGCAGAAGAGCAAACCGAGGAAAGCGTTTTAGTTATTAATTTAAGTGGTCGTGGCGATAAAGATTTAGCACACGTTCACAATGTACTATCTGAAAGAGGTCAGCTATGAGCCAAGTAAAAACGGATCGTTACGGTAAAATGTTTGCAGCGCTTAACGAGAAAAAACAAGGTGCGTTTGTACCATTTGTAACAATTGGCGACCCAGGTAAAGAGCAAAGTGTTGCGATTATTAAAAGCTTAATTGACGGCGGCGCTGATGCACTTGAGCTTGGTATTCCGTTTTCTGATCCTATTGCAGATGGTCCTGTAATTCAAAAAGCGAATATTCGCGCACTTGATGTACACATTAACACGCAAGATTGCTTTGATGTTATTAAAGAGATACGCGAGTATAACGCCGATATTCCAATTGGATTATTGCTTTACTCAAACCTTGTTTTTAAGCGCGGCATAGAAGCATTTTACAAAGATGCAAAAGCGGTAGGTGTAGACTCTATTTTAGTGGCTGACGTACCTCTGCATGAATCTAAAATATTTAGAAAATCGGCAATGGATAACGGTGTAGACCCAATTTTTATTGCAACACCTAATGCGGATGATGACACACTTCGCCAATGCGCCTCTTACGGTCGTGGTTATACGTATTTACTATCGCGCGCAGGTGTTACCGGTACCGATACTAAAGCACAAATGCCAGCGGGTAATATTGTCACTAAATTAAAAGAATACCATGCAGCTCCTGCTCTTTTAGGGTTTGGTATTTCAACACCAGATGATGTAAAAGCGGCACTTAATGCAGGCGCAGCAGGTGCTATTTCAGGCTCTGCTGTAGTTAAAATTATTGAAGCTAACCTTAACGATTTAGACGCAATGACAACGCAGTTAAAAGCATTTGTTAGTGAAATGAAAGCGGCAACCGCATTATAAAAAGTGTAAATTTACGCATTAAAAAAGGGCATTTAAAATGCCCTTTTTTGTTTTTTAAAAGCAAATTAGTGAGCTTGGTGTTTACCCTCTAAAATCTCTTCAATAAATTTAGCATTAAATGCTTCTAAATCAGCTGGGCTTCGGCTTGTTACCAAACCTTGGTCTACACATACTTCTTGATCGACCCAATTAGCACCTGCATTAATTAAATCGCTTTTAATACTAGGAAAAGAAGTAATAGTACGGTCGCGCAATTTATTAATTTCAGCTAACAACCACGGTGCGTGGCAAATAGCAGCAACGGGTTTGTTTTTTTCTGCGCCAAAAAAGCCATCAATAAAGGCTTTAGCATCTTTATCTTGGCGTAAACTGTCTGGGTTAAATAAACCACCAGGTAGCATAAGCGCGTCGTAATCAGCGGGGTCTGCGTTTGTGACTAGTTTATCTACTGTCACTTTATCGCCCCACTTGTCTTCATCCCAGCCCGTAATTTGGCCTTCTTTAATTGATACTATTTCGATGTTTGCACCGGCATCAAGTAATGCGCTGCGTGGAGATAAAAGCTCACTTTGCTCAAACCCATCAGTGGCTAAAATTGCAATTTTTTTGCCTTGTAAACGCGTGCTTGTTTGTAATGTACTCATTGAGATCTCCTTATTTGATACCAACCTGCATAAATATTTGAGCAATTTAACGTCGTTCAATAGACCCCATATATCAGCAGACTGGTATTGTTTAAAAATATGTTCGAAACACACAGTTAAACAGCATAATGCATGCCGATAACAAGTAATTGAAAATAAAGGATTTAATGTAAGTGGGATTTATAATGCCATGTAAATCATTTAGAGATTATGAATAATCTACATAGGTGCGAATTTATTTCCAGCTCATATAATTTAAAGCCACCAAACGCGAGGTATAAAACCTCACCTACAACATATACCCGTAGGTGCGAATTTACTTCGCGCTCATGTAACTTATCTATCAATACGGGGTTTAAAACCTTAAATAAATTTAAAGCAGATCTTTTAACGCCTTAGCCGGTTTAAAAACCGCTTTATTAGCGCCTTCTATTTCAATTGCTGCGCCTGTTTGCGGGTTACGCCCAGCGCGCGCTGGGTAATAACTTAGTGCAAACGTACCAAAGCCATTAATTTGAACCTGATCGCCCTCAGAAAGCGATTTAGTAATTACTTTTTGCAAGCTTGAAAGCGCCGCTTGAGAATCTTTTTTTGTTAATTCACTTTTGTGTGCAATGGCAGCAACGAGTTCTGCTTTATTCATTTTAGGCTCCTAAATACACGCCAAATCAGTGTTGGTTAAGCGTGGGAATATGATGATATAAAAAATACCAAACCAAATTGGCAATAAAGCCACGCAGGCTAAGGGTTACAGGGCAACAAGTCAACCTTGTAGTTGCTAAGCTTTATGTGGTAAAAAGCCTTTGACTCTTTTTTGTATAATTTAGGTAGTATATGCACGCATTAATTGAATACATTCCACTCATACTGTTTTTTGCAGTTTTCAAGCTAGTCGATATTTACTGGGCTACCGGTTTATTAATGGCCACTACGCTCATTCAAGTTGCTTATAGCTACTTTAAACATGGAACTGTGCCAACTCGTCAGTGGATATTTTTTGGCATTGCTGCTGTGTTTGGTACGTTAACGCTGGTACTTCATGATGAGCAATACATAAAATGGAAAGCAACACTCATATACGCAGGTTTAAGCTTAACGTTACTTGTTAGCCGTTATGTACTTAAGAAAAATCTCGTTAAAAAAGCGCTTAGCTCAATCCTCGAAAATGCTAATGATACAAAGCAAGCTATTGTTGTTCCAGAGCCGTTATGGGATAAGCTTAATTTAATGTGGGTTGTAATTACTGCTGGCATCGCAGCACTAAACATTTATATTGCATATAATTTTTCGCTCGACTTTTGGGTTAACTTTAAAGTGTTTGGTTTAATGGGTATTACCTTTGTGAGTATTTTTGCCACTATTATTGCCTTGTACAAATACCTCCCTAGTGAAGAAGAACCAGCAAAGTAAGCCCCTCGTCATAAAAATGTCGTCTTAGCTTGATAGCTTATTAAAAAAACAAGTTGAGACGACCTTGAACGCCAATCAATATCGCTGGTTTGAATTTACCCTCATTTTTATATTGCTGCCCTTGTTGGGTTTTGGATTACGCGAGCATTTAGCTAATTGGCTTATCCCTGCGCTTATTATACTTATGAGTGTGTGTTGTATGTTGCTACTAGGCGATCCCCATTTTAAACGGTTTAGACTCACAAGCCTTGGACAATTTTCTGCTGTTAAAAGGCGTGTGTTTAGCTTCTTTTTTTTAGGTGCGCTGTTCTCGGGCATGTTTTACGGGATTATTCATCAAGGCAACTGGTTTACCCTTCCCCGTAACTCATTTAATGATTGGCTTTTACTGTTGGTGCTCTACCCAATACTGTCGGTTATTCCTCAAGAATTAATATTCAGAACGTATTTTTTTCATCGTTATAAACGCATTATGCCAAAAAAAGCAGTGCGTATTGTAGTTAGTGCGAGTGTATTTGCGTTGGCGCATATTGTGTATGCAAATTGGATTGCAGTAGCCTTAGCCTTTTTGGGCGGTTTACTGTTTGCGTATACCTACGCACAAAGCCGCTCAACGGTCGTGTGTGTTATTGAACACAGCTTATGGGGGCTATGGATGTTTACACTCGGGATTGGCAGCTACCTCAATTCAGGCGCATTTAACTAATGTGACAAGCATTAAAAATCCGATACTAGAAAACTAATATCGGATTTCGAATAGTTATAAAAACACTTCACTCATCACAAAAAGCGCTGAGCTGTAAGGCATATGCTGAGTTTTTAATTATTTAATCTAATAGTTAAAATAACGACTCAAACTCACCATTTGGAAATAAAACACCAGGAATACCACGTACCGCAGTAACATCAGCTAGTTTAGTATCACCAAAATATAAACCGCCACTGTAATTACGACCCTTTTGCTTTACATCTAACCAACGTCCATTTTCGCCTTTCGCTATTAGATTAATGTTGCCACTAACATCACGAATACGTAAATCTAACGCGCGATTTTGTATGCTAACAAATATATCTGTAGAGGTAAGTTCTGATAGGTTTTCCACATCGCCTACGTATGCAAATTTAAAATCACTTGCACCACTCAATGGAAAATCTAATTCAAAAGTAAATGCTAAGTCGTCATTATCTTCACCAACAAAAGGCGAAGCCTCTACTGCTGTGATATGAAATGCAGTGTTTTGAATGTCGCTTACGTAATCACCATTAAAATCAAAAGTAGATAACGTGGTTGACTCCTCACCTAATGAATTAACAAAGCGATTTAAGTTTACTGATAAATCACCTTCGAGTTTACCCGCTGTTTTATTGATAATTACGTTGGTCGTTACTTGTGTAATACCCGTATCGGCTTCGGGGTTTAATTCACTTTGAGCATCTATGCCGTCAAACTCAATCAGCAATTCACTTACATCCACACTTAATACCGTAGCACCATTTGTGACTGTTGCGCTCATTACACCTTCGATTTTATTACCTAATACACCACTTACTCTGAAAGTTGGAATTGATAAGTCAATGGTTATAGGTAACTCATCATATGTGCCAGTAATAGCCCAAGTATAAGGTGATTGGTTGTAATCAATATCTAAATCACGAAGTTTATATTGCCCTGATGGTGTAGAGCCATCAGCTAGTGGTGAATAATTTGTGATAACTTCGTTTAAAGCATTACTAAGTGCATCAAGGGTTCTTTGTGTGTCTTCATCAAACGTACCTTCAAGTTCAGTAAATTTTGCGTCTAATTCATCTGAATAGCTTTTTTCTTGAAGTCTTGCAACACCAATTATATTTCGCGTATCAACAAGTAACTCTCTTGAATCTAAGCTTTGCACTTCTGCTGAGCGAGCCTGCCAATTTGTAAATGTAGTTACACTTGCAATCGTTTGCTTAACTTGACCAGCTACATTTTTCAGCAAAGCATTACCTTGGTCGCTAAATAGATTGTCTGTAACATACTGCGCTGCTAAATCGCTGTAATATTGCCATGCTTGCTGGTCAGTCTCCAAGGTAGTAAATTCATTAAAAGCACTTTCAACACTAAACGAACTATCAGCAACACCAGATAAAATTGCCGCGTAAGTGAAGGCATTTGTAACCATTTCTGCTTCAACACTTGCATTTAAATTACTGTGCGTTAAATGATAAAAAGGCGTGGCTGATAAACTCGCCTGTGTAGCACTAAAGCCTTCTTCTGTAATTGCTTTGCTCAATGGTGATAAGTAAACCTTATTTACACCCGGTGCACTAAATGCATCCGCTTTGTAATTAAGAGTAACGGTTGTCAATTCTTGATAATCGATTAACCGGTTTGCGTTTAAATCATTTACATCACCACGTACAGTTCTGCCACACCCTGTAAATCGCGGACAAGGTAGAGCTGTATCGCTAGGTATAAACTCAAAACTATTAAAAGTAAGTGGAGTTACACTTACACTCGCAGTATTGATGTTTTCGACTTCAATTGATTCTTGCACCACCCCATCGCTATCTAAAACATTAAGCGTGCCCTGTGGTGATTGCCAATTAGATACATAAAAACTCACAGAAGAAGATGTAGCAATTTCACTCACTGCAACAGATTCTGAACTGTCACTGTCTGATGAAGAACCACAACCAGCCAATGCAATAGCGACCCCTAAAGGTATAATTTGTTTTAACATCGTCATTCCTTAAAACTTAATGTTCACGTACCAATTCACATTCGCATAATAGGCTTTATCTAAATCTAGGCTATCAGTTTGTAAATTAAGACCAAAATATTCGTTTTCTATACCAACTAAAAATGCTTCGCTTTTTGTTTCGTAGCCTGCTTGTACTCGCCAATGATCCCAAAAGTGAATACGGCCTTTTAATTGGCTAAACGTGTCTTTGTCGTAACGTTTTAAAGTTAACTGAGTTGAAAACCGATCATTTATTCTGTAATCGGCAAATGCTTGTAGTCGCATTTCCATTTCGAAATCATGAGATACCGTATTTCCAAATGCAGATGTTTTTAATGAAACTGTTGGCTGAGTAATAATATCGCCGTTATCATCTTCGCTAAATGGAATTTCAGTAGTTTGCCCCTTTACAGAGCCGCTGTCTTCGTACTCTGTTTTATACAGCAAATCTTTTACGCTAAAACCAACTTTAAGTTCGTCATTTACTTGCCAATCGGCAAAAATATCTAGGCTATAGCCTAGCCCTTCAGGCTTTTGTGAAGGTGTAAATTCTTTAAATAAAATGTCTTTAGAAAAGTTGTAATCGACAGTCACAGCACCTTCAACTTCATCACTAAAAATCTCACCATTTACAGTGGCATCTTGATAGTGTGAGCTGGCAAAAACAGAAAGTTTAGGTGTTATTGTTAATGCATTTTTATCTAAAAATTTAAAATCATAAGATACAAATACACCATTAGACGTTGCTTGTTTAGCATCGAGGTAATAAGTATAAAATCTATCTTCAAACTCTAAGTCATTCTTTTCGGTATGAGTGTATTTAGCTGTATCAGGATCAAAGTTAAGAACATAGTCATAACGACTTTGTAAACCCACTTTAAAATTACCGTAGCCAACACCCACTTCAAAAATATTATAGGTAAATGCACTGTCACCCGATTTTAATGGTGCATCAAAATCATCTACAAAGGCCTGTACTGGTTGTGCTTCAGTATAAATTTCTGCGTCAAAATGAGTAAATATTTGAAATTGGTTATCTGCGGAAGCAAGAGGAGAAATAAAAGCTGTTGAAAATCCTAACAAGAGAATTTTTTTTTTCATAATTTAATCGCTTTCTATAAAAAAAGGGAAAAGCGCTGCTTTCCCCTTTTATAGTTTAAATATTACTTAGATGAATCAATTAAATCAACATCAGTGTAAGGCACTACATCACCATCGATGTAAGTGATAGATACACCGTTAGTAACTTTAGTAGCTGAACCGAATGACATCATTTCGCCATTGTACATAGCTTTAACATCACCAGTGTAACCTGTAGATTCCATACCCGTTAGAGATAATGTGTAACCCATTGCTGCGTCACCTTTAACCATAACTTCTAATGTACTTTCATCTTCATCACCACTACCGTCAACCATACCCATTACTTTAAAGTCTAAGTCGCCAGACATACCTTCAAGTGTAATGCTTGAAGAATCTGATTCTTCAGTTGCAGTAATGTTTAGCATACCAGTGAAACCAGAATCACCGTCCATAATTTCAACGTGGTTCCAAGCTTCAGTGTTAACGATTTCAGCGTCATCAACTGTGTCAGCATCTACTTCACCATCAAATGTGAATATTAAACATGAATCAATTTGCGTAGGATCAATAATCGTACCGTCAGCAAACAGTTCACACTCTTCTAGAGCTGCAGTACGACTTTCACCCGTAACAAGTGACACAGTTGCGTCATTTTCACCCATTAATGTAGCGCCCCAAGCAACAACTAATTGCTCGCCTTGGTAAGAAGCTGAAGCACTGATCATTTCACCGGTAGTTTCGTTCTCTAATTCTAAAACTAGTGCATCTAAGTCATAGTTATATGACCAATCAGGTTGACGAGTAGAAGTACCTTCACCTGAGTTGCCCATTTCAGCCAATTCATCAATTACGTCAGCAAGAACATCTGCTGCATCGATAACCGCTTGACCGCCAGTGTTAGTAAGCACAGTCATAGTCGATAATGACTCTGATGTAGCTTTAACAGAGGTTAGTACCTCAAGTTTAGCAACCGCCGCTTCAGCAACAAGTTGTAGGTTATAAGCTGTTACAAATTGCTCGCTAGCTAGTTCACCTTGAGCTTCAGCAGCTGTTTGCATAGCTGTAAGCGCATCAATCATTGCTTGTGCGCCTTCGCCTTCAAGGTCTAGGTAAGCATTAGCAGCAACTAGTGCTTGCTCAATAGCAATTTCAAGTGCATCAACAGCAGCAGCAAAATCAGACGCAGCAGTAACAGCAGTCATAGCAAGCTCAAGAGCTTCAGTTGCGTTTTCGGCTGTATCTACCATTGCACCTTCTGCGTTAGCAAGTGCGCTTGTAGAAGCTGCTTCAGCTGTGTCTGCTGCTGATTTTTTCTCATCAGCAACGTCTGCAGTATCTTCAGCAACTAGTTTTGCTGCAGCAAAAGCAATATCAAACGTTTTAATCGCTTCTTCTGCTTCCGCTACTAGTGCAGCTAATGCAGCGTCGTATGCAACTGTGTCAGTTACAGCAACACCTGCATCTGTTTGTAAAGACGTTGCAGAATCAAGAATCTGTTGGTAATCAGAGCTTTGAGTAACTAACGCTTTTGCAGCAGTTACGTAACCTTGTGATTTAACAAAAATAGAATCCGCTTTAACTGTTAAATCAGCTGTAGCAGCTTCATTTTTCAGTAATGTTACAGCACTTACAAATGCAGCTGCGTTATCAGCTGTAAGAGCGTCGCCACCCATTGCTTGAACATCAGCAAGTGAACTTTGAGCTGTTTCAATATCCATTTCTAATGCAGTAAGTGCAGTCTGTGAAGCTGTAACTTCTACTGTTAAAGCAGCTGCTAGAGCTGTATAAAAATCATCTCCAACTGTACACTCTGCACCAGTACAACCAATTACTTCTAGTGCTTTTTTAACTTTTACTGCAGCGGCTGCAAGGCCGGCATCAGTTGCTGCACCATTTTTAACAGCTTTGTCTTTAGCTGCTTTTGCTTTTTTAGCAATACCTACTGAATTAGCGGCAAACGCATCAATTTGTGCTTGTGTTGCATTAGGGTTGTTAATAGAGAATGCCGCTTTTAAAGCGTTTTCAATTGCAGTTTCATCACCCGTTGCTACAGCAACAAAAATGTTTGCAGTATTTGTAATTGCTGTTTGTAACATTGTAGCTATTGCAGCAATGCCAGCGTCAGTATTACCTTTAAACTGGCCTGATTTAATACCCGCTTTAATGCTGCTCATTACATCACCAATTGAAGGTAAACCTTGAATTGAAGATGAAAGCTGTGCAATTGCTAAAATACCGTCAGTAAGTTCTTCTTCGCCATCAACATTACTTAAATCTACAGCGCCGCCGTTAGATAAATCGCCAATAATAGCAGAAAGTAAAAGTGCTGCGTCTTGACCCATCACTTGTACAACAGTGTTTAAGCTAGCTGTAGCAATAGCGTCTTCATCTACACTTGAACCTGAGTCAAGAAGAAGACCCGCCACTAACGATGTTAAAAAAGTAACATTAGCTTTATAAGAACCTAAAACATTAGCGTCGCCAGCTGCACCGCTCGCTCCAGATGTATCTGCTTCAACAGCTGGAATAAACTTAACAACTGAAAGCTCTAGGTCAGTTTTGTACCATTCGCCAAACTCAATATCAGTATCGCCATCATTTTCGTCGTCAACTTCTGGCGCTTCGTCGTAAGTGCCACAACCTACGTAAGCATCACAACGTAAAAAGCTATCATCGCCTTCTTCAGACGTTTTAACAGTAATGTAAACAGGTCCAGTAAAATCATCATCTAAGTAGATGCTGTAACGACCGTTTTCATCAGTTAGCACTTCAGGGTTAGCGGCAATTTTACTTGCTTCTACCGCTGCATCTGCAGCATCTTGTGATAGTGCTTCTTCAGAAAAAGACTCAGCCTCTGCTGAAGCAGCTGAGCGAAATGCAACAGGAACGCTTTGACCAGATGCATCTAAAGTCATTACAGTTACTACTGCACTTTTCATTGAACCTTTAACTGCTTTACCTGTTACTTCAATGTTAAATTGTGCATCGCCCGTTGCAGTGAAAGATTCTACAGGTGTAACAGGAATATTTCTGTCGTTATCAGAACCACATGCTGTTAAGCCTAATGTAAGTGCAACTGAAGCTGCAATAGGTGTAAATTTGATCGTACGCTTTACCATTTATTTCTCCTTGATAGCCTGGAATGAGTATCAGAAATTAGTTTAGTTGATAGTGATTTATTTAAGCTTTTATGTTTAAAAAGCATCAAAAAGTACACAATCATAACTTTTGTTACTAGAACATTAAAAATACCATTAAGCTATATAGTTATGCTACATATTTATACGTTTTATAGAAGTATTTATCTTTATTCTATGAGCTACTTCTTTATCAGCATCTCTATTATTCAATAACCTATAGACACTCATAAAGAACCAGCACATATTGATACAATATATTCATTTTATTAAATGAATATTACATATAATCTAGTTTGTTAATTATATTCTTCAAGTAAATGCGGTGGATGAGAGCTAAAAAAGACGATAATTCTAAAAATTAATGAAAAAGGATTATTTCTAACGAGTGTGAGTAGGTTTTATTTTAGCTAAGCAAACGTTTATAAAATTTGTTTGCTTAACTAAAATAAATGTTTAGTTGCGCTTAACTTCACCAGTGATTAGTAAGGTACTCTTACAACCCCTTCCATTAATACACGTGCACTTCGGCTCATACTTGCTTTGGTAACTAGCCAGTTGCCAGCATTATTTTTAGCCTCAGCACCTACTTTTAGCGTGCCCGACGGGTGACCAAAGTTAACTTCACTCAATGCTCCGCCACCAGCGGCTATATTAACAAGTGTGCCCTCAATAGCCGCAGCCGTACCAATAGCTACAGCGGCTGTGCCCATCATGGCATGATGTAGTTTACCCATCGACATTGCGCGTACTAATAAGTTGATATTGGCAGCCTTAATAACTTTACCGCTAGACGCTTTGTAATCTAAAGGCGCTGCAACAAACGCAACCTTTGGCGTATGTTGGCGAACTTGCGCTTCATTAATATCAGTGATTAAGCCCATTTTAACGGCGCCATAAGCGCGAATGGTTTCAAGCTTTGCAAGTGCAGCAACATCATTATTTATATCGTCTTGCAGCTCTGTGCCGGTATAACCAATATCAGTGGCGTTAATAAATACAGTAGGAATACCTGCATTTATCATGGTTGCTTTTAGAGTACCAACACCTGGTACTTCTAAGTCATCAACTACGTTACCTGTTGGAAATAACGCGCCATCGCCATCAGCGGGGTCCATAAATTCAAGTTTTACTTCAGCTGCAGCAAAAGTAACACCATCGAGTTCAAAGTCACCGGTTTCTTGCACTTCGCCATTGGTCATAGGGACATGCACTAATATGCTTTTTTTAATATTAGCCTGCCACACACGCACAATAGCAACACCGTTATTAGGTACTCTGCTTTTATCGACCAAACCATTACTAATAGCAAAAGCCCCCACTGCTGACGTTAAGTTGCCGCAGTTACCGCTCCAATCCACAAAAGGTCTATCTATCGCCACTTGACCAAACAAGTAATCAACATCGTGGTCGGCTTGCTCACTTTTACTTAGGATTACGGTTTTACTGGTGCTTGATGTAGCGCCGCCCATGCCATCCGTTTGTTTGGCATACGGATCGGGGCTGCCAATAACACGCAGTAATAAATTATCGCGCGCCTCGCCTGCTACTTGAGCAGGCTTTGGTAAATCAGTTAAATTAAAAAACACACCTTTACTGGTGCCGCCACGCATATAGGTTGCAGGCACTTTAATTTGCGGTTTAAACATAATGCTTGCCCTTATGCAGATTGCGTTGCTTCTAAAAAGTCTTGTGCAAAGCGTTGTAACACACCACCAGCTGCGTAAATAGAAAGCTCTTCTTGGGTATCGATACGGCACTTCATAGGCACAGTGAGTACTTCACCGTCTTTACGAGTAATACTTAAATTAACGGTGGCACCTGGTTTTAAATCGCCTGCTACATCGTACGTTTCACTGCCATCCAGCTTTAGAGTTTTACGCGTTGTGCTCGCTTTAAACTCAAGCGGTAAAACACCCATACCAATTAGGTTAGTACGGTGAATACGCTCAAAACCTTCAGCTGCTATTACTTCAACGCCTGCAAGTCTTACGCCTTTTGCTGCCCAATCGCGCGACGAACCTTGCCCGTAATCGGCACCGGCTACAATAATAAGCGGTTGTTTACGCTCCATGTAGGCTTCGATTGCTTCCCACATACGGGTATTAGTACCTTGTGGTTCTAAGCGTGCGTACGAGCCTTGCTTAACTTCGCCGTTTTCGTCAAGCACCATTTCGTTTAGCAGCTTTGGATTAGCAAAGGTTGCACGCTGCGCTGTTAAATGATCGCCCCGGTGCGTTGCATACGAGTTGTAGTCTTCCTCTGGGACGTTCATTTTGGTTAGGTATTCGCCAGCAGCGCTGCTTGCCATAATTGCGTTTGATGGCGATAAATGATCCGTTGTAATGTTATCGCCAAGTACCGCAAGCGCATGCATACCGGTCATTGTGCGCTCACCCGCAAGTGCACCTTCCCAATAAGGAGGGCGACGAATGTAGGTGCTTTCTGGGCGCCAGTCGTAAAGTGGGTCGTTATCTTCACCGTAATCTACGGTTAAATTAAACATCGGCTCGTATACTTTTCTAAACTGCTCTGGCTTAACGCTTTGCTTAATTACTGCATCAATCTCTTCATCCGATGGCCATAAATCTTTAAGCGTAATATCGTTGCCTTGTTGATCTTGCCCTAGTATCCCTTTTTCAATATCAAAGCGAATAGTGCCTGCAATAGCGTACGCAACAACTAAAGGAGGTGACGCTAAAAATGCTTGCTTAGCATAAGGATGAATACGCCCATCAAAGTTACGATTGCCCGAAAGCACCGCTGTAGTGTATAAATCGCGATCAATTACTTCTTTTTGAATAACAGGGTCAAGCGCCCCGCTCATACCATTACAGGTAGTACACGCAAAACCAACAATGCCAAAGCCAAGTTGCTCAAGCTCTGTTAGTAGGTTTGCGTCTTCAAGGTATGATTGCACTGCTTTTGAGCCTGGTGCTAATGAGGTTTTAACCCAAGGTTTGCGCATTAAACCCTTAGCATTTGCGTTACGGGCAAGGAGTGCAGCGGCAATTACATTGCGTGGATTACTAGTATTAGTACAGCTAGTAATCGCGGCAATAATACATGCGCCGTCTGGCATTAAGCCTTCTTCATTTTCAACAACACCCGAAATACCTTCTTTAGCTAAATCGCTTGTCGATACGCGGCGGTGTGGATTAGATGGACCCGCAATATTGCGCCCCACGCTTGATAAATCAAACTTAAGCACACGCTCATACTTTGCGGTTTTTAAGCTATCGCTCCAAAGGCCCGCTGTTTTTGCGTAGTTTTCTACAAGGGCAATTTGTTCTTCTTCGCGACCTGTTAAACGCAAGTAATCTATTGTTTTATCATCAATATAAAACATGGCTGCAGTTGCGCCAAATTCAGGTGTCATGTTTGAAATGGTTGCTCTGTCGCCAAGAGTAAGTGCGTCGGCACCTTCACCGTAAAACTCTAAATAAGTAGAAACAACACGTTGCTCACGTAAAAATTCAGTAATAGCCAACACAATATCGGTTGCGGTAATACCGGGTTGGCGCTTACCTGTTAGCTCAACACCTACAATATCAGGCAAGCGAATATAAGAAGCGCGGCCCAGCATTACGCTTTCAGCTTCAAGCCCACCTACGCCCACAGCAATAACGCCCAGCGCATCAACATGTGGCGTGTGGCTGTCGGTGCCAACTAGTGTATCTGGGAATGCAATGCCATCTCGGTTTTGAATAACCGGCGACATTTTTTCAAGATTAATTTGATGCATAATGCCGTTACCCGGTGGAATAACGTCAATATTTTTAAAGGCAGTTTTTGTCCAGTTTATAAAGTGAAAACGGTCATCATTTCGTCTGTCTTCAATGGCGCGGTTTTTTTCAAATGCGTCAGGATCAAAACCGGCATGCTCTACCGCTAACGAATGATCCACTATTAACTGCGTGGGTACCACCGGATTCACTTTTGCCGGATCGCCGCCTTTGGCTGCAATTGCATCACGCAAACCTGCTAAATCAACAAGTGCCGTTTGGCCTAAAATATCGTGGCATACTACGCGCGCCGGATACCACGGAAAATCTAAATCTTGCTTGCGCTCAATTAGCTGATTAAGTGCATCGGTTAACATGGCAGGGTCGCATCGGCGTACTAGGTTTTCGGCAAATACACGTGATGAATAAGGTAGCGTGGCGTATGCACCTGGCTTAATTGCATCTACGGCTTCTTGGGTATCGTAATAGTCGACATTTGAGCCCGGTAGAGGTTTACGGTATTGGGTATTATTAATTATGGTCATAATAAGGGTTCGCTAATTTGGTGACGGATGTAATACCAATTTTATGGAGGGTGCAATTGGTATTTTTCAAGAAAGGCTTTAGGTTTGTAGTTGTTTTTATTATATAAAGTATTAAAGCCGTAAAAGGTGAGCCATTGGCTCACCTTAGTTAAAAATAATTAACTTCTTGATTCGATTGGTGTGTAACTACGTGCATCAGGCCCTGTGTAATCGGCACTTGGGCGAATAATACGGTTGTTAGCGCGTTGCTCTTTTACATGTGCAGTCCAACCAGTAACACGGCTCATTACAAATATTGGCGTAAATAACTTAGTCGGAATATCCATAAAGTGATAAGCAGACGCATGGAAAAAATCGGCATTACAAAACAGTTTTTTCTCGCGCCACATAATCTCCTCACAACGAACAGACACTGGGTAAAGCACGGTATCGCCTACCTCTGCCGCTAGTTTTTCAGACCATTTTTTAATAATTACATTGCGTGGATCAGATTCGCGATAAATAGCATGACCAAAGCCCATAATTTTATCTTTACGTTCAAGCATGCCCATTACTTCTTGCTCAGCATGCTCAGCACTTGTAAAACCTTGAATCATATCCATAGCTGCTTCGTTAGCACCACCATGTAATGGCCCACGTAGCGTACCAATCGCACCTGTTACACAAGAGTGAATATCAGAAAGCGTTGATGCACACACACGACCCGCAAATGTAGAAGCATTAAACTCATGCTCTGCGTATAAAATTAGTGATACGTTCATCACTTGTGCAAATAAATCACTAGGTGCTTTGTCATGTAACAGTGTTAAAAAATGTGCGCCAACTGAGTCGTCATCAGTTTGTGTTTCAATGCGTACGCCATCATGTGTAAAGCGGTACCAGTAACAAATAATACTTGGGAACACAGCAACCATACGGTCGATTGCATCATTAGCTTGGTTAAAATCAAGCTCCATTTCAAGGTTACCCAACATTGAGCAGCCCGTGCGCATTACATCCATTGGATGCGCGTCTTTAGGAATATTTTCAAGCACAGTTTTAAGCGCATCTGGTAAGCCGCGTAAACTTTTTAGCTTTGCTTTATACTCAGCCAATTCGCTAGTTGTTGGTAACTCACCGCGTGAAAGTAAAAAAGACACTTCTTCAAACTGCGCTTTTTCGGCAAGTTCGCTAATATCGTAACCACAATACGTTAAACCAGAACCACTTTGTCCAACAGTACACAATGCTGTTTGACCAGCCACTTGTCCGCGTAAACCCGCGCCGCCTAATGCTTTATCTACCATGATCTTCTCCTACTTTAAATTTGTGTGTGATTGTTGGGCGTATTGAACTTTGTAGATTGGAATTTGTTCAATCTAGGGGCGATTAAATCGCAGCGCGAGGTTTGTAACCTAGTGGACTAAGTAAAAACCGAGCAACAAAGAGATAATCGTCCCTAGAAAGAACCCGACGGGCAGCGCATGTTTGGTATTTATACTGCGTTATCGCCAATTTATGGGGAATAACCACACTGCATAGGCTCTGCCTTGCCTAAACACCAAACATACTGCTGAAAATTCAACCACTAAAGATTAATAGGCCCAAATTATTATTTGTCAGATTTTGATGAAAAAAGGGTGTCGAGTGTGTTCTCGTACGTGTGGTAATCTAAAAAGTCGTAAAGCTCAGAACGCGTTTGCATATTTTCAATTTGGCTTTGTTGTGAGCCTTCATTTAAAATTGCTGAATACACGTTTAATGCCGCTTTGTTCATGGCTCTAAATGCACTTAGTGGGTAAAGCACCATTTCAACACCTACATCGCTTAACTGCTCTTTTGTGTAAATAGGTGTTTGGCCAAACTCAGTAATGTTTGCCAAAATTGGAACGTTAATCGCTTTTGCAAATGCTTGGTAATCAGCAAGGTCGTGCACGGCTTCTGCAAAAATAGCGTCAGCACCGGCTTCAACACAGGCAGCTGCACGGTCTATCGCGGCGTTTAAACCTTCTTTTTGAAATGCATCGGTACGCGCCATAATATAAAAATCGCTATCGGTTTTTGCATCAACCGCCGCTTTAATGCGGTCAACCATTTCACCTTGGCTTACAATTTCTTTATTAGGGCGATGACCACAGCGCTTTTGCGCTACTTGGTCTTCTATATGAAAACCCGCCGCACCGGCTTTAGTCATTTCTTTTACTGTGCGTGCAATGTTAAACGCCCCACCCCAACCGGTATCGGCATCAACAAGTAGTGGTAAATCGCTCGCACCCGTAATACGACGAATATCTTCAAGCACGTTATCAAGGCTTGTCATACCTAAATCAGGCATACCAAACGAGGCGTTTGCAACACCGGCACCTGAGAGGTAAATAGCTTGGTGACCCATTTTTTCAGCCATCATCGCTGTGTAGGCGTTAATAGTACCTACTACTTGTAACGGGCGGTTATTGGCAATAGCGTGTTTAAATTTTAATCCTGCTGACATTACTTTCTCCTCACTTTGAACGGTTGCTACGTGGAGTAACTTATAGTTTTAATCTGTAATTATGACTGTTTGACTGCTTTTGCTAGCTTTTAGCTTTTAACAGCTTATGCTTTCTGCTTAGTTAATAAATCAAATTTGGTTTGAATATTTGCTTGCGATGCACTTATGTGGCGCTTCATAAGCATTTCGGCCAGTTCGCCATCGTGGTTTTCAATCGCTTTAATAATCGCTAAATGCTCATCAAACGCTTTTGATACACGCGGCCCCACCATGCCCATTTGTACACGGTACATGCGTATTAGTTGATAAAGCTCATTACACAGTAAATGAATTAAATGCGCGTTTTTACTGCCTTGAATAATACGGTAATGAAAATCTAAATCGCCGGCTTCTTGATAATAAGATTCGCCCTCTTTAACACGCTGTGTTTGTAGGTGCTGATTAAGTAATTGCTTTAAGCCTTTTACTTCTTCGGGTTCCATATTGTCGGCAGCAAGTCTACATGCCAAGCCTTCAAGCGAACTACGAACTTGGTAAACTTCAATCAAGCGTTCGGCGGTAAGGGCAACTACTCGGCAACCTACGTTAGCTTTACGCTCAATAAGGTAGCAACTTTCTAGGCGATTTAACGCCTCTCTAAGCGTTGCGCGGCTTACACCATAACGTTTGGCAAGCTCAGGCTCTGATATTTTACTGCCTTGAACTATACTGCCTTCAACAATCTCACGGCGCATATCTACAAATACTTGATCTGATGCGGTAGTTATAGGCGCTTCGTTTAAAAATGTGTGTGTCATAAGTTATTTTTTAGATTGTCGACAATTAATGTGGTTACTATGGGCTTATTAAAAAATCATGTCAACCCTTAAACACATCACAATGGCTAAAAAACACGCTCATTGTCGACACTATTAACCTAAAGTCGCATAAAAATGGTTTTAAAATGGACTAAAACAGTGAAGTGTCGACAGCGTAATAAATCAGATGTTACGCTTTTTAGCGCTGAAAACACCTCGCATAAATGCTATTATCGCGCTTTATTTTTATAGTATGAGCTAACGCGTGAACGCCAACACTTTTATTCCTGAGCACTTTATTGATGACGTAAAAACCTATTTACCAGCGCATCTAAACTTAGATGACTTTTTAAATGCGTGTCGTAGGCCCCTCAGAAAATCTATCCGCGTTAATACATTAAAAATTAGCATTGAAGAATTTGTAGAACGTGCAACTGAAAAAAATTGGCTGCTAACCCCCATACCTTGGTGCAGTGAAGGTTTTTGGCTAGAGCGCCCAAGCGATGAAGAGCAAAACCTAGCCCTTGGTAATACCGACTTACACCTAAGCGGAGCTATGTACGTACAAGAGGCAAGTTCAATGCTACCCCCTATCGCATTAAAGCAAAGTATTAAACTCGCTAACTGGCAAAATAACACCGTGCTTGATATGGCATCAGCGCCAGGTTCTAAAACATCACAACTTGCAGCACTTATGGATAACCAAGGCGTGCTTGTTGCAAACGAGCTTTCGTCATCTCGTTTAAAGGTACTCAGCGCAACACTCAAACGTATGGGAGTAGGTAACTGTGCGCTCTCACATTTTGATGGCGTTATATTTGGCAACTACATGTTTGAATGCTTTGATAGCATATTGCTAGACGCGCCCTGCTCTGGCGAAGGTACTGTGCGTAAAGACGCCGACGCACTAAAAAATTGGTCAATAGAATCAAACATTCAAATAGCCCAAGTACAAAAAGACTTAATTAAAAGCGCTTTTTATGCATTAAAACCAGGTGGCACATTAGTGTATTCAACCTGCACACTTACCCCACTCGAAAACCAGCAAGTGTGCGATTATTTACTCAGTGAATTTGGCGACTATATAGCGCCTGAGTCACTCAGTGATTTATTTGAAGGTGCCAGCAAAGCCACTACAAGTGAAGGCTATTTGCATGTATGGCCGCAAACATTCGATAGCGAAGGCTTTTTTATCGCTAAATTTAAAAAACACGCAAGTTGCGATAATCCAAATCAAACTGTTAAAAAAGGCGCGTTTCCGTTTAACGAGTTTGATAAAAAACAAAGCGTCGCGTTTATGCAATCGCTTAAAAAGCACTTTGGGTTAACTAACCTACCTGGCAACTTAATGCAGCGAGATAAAGAACTATGGTTATTTCCACAAGGGTTTGAAGCCCTGCAAAATAAAATTAAGTACGCACGCTTAGGTATTCAAATTGGCATTATCCATAAAAATGGCGTAAGGCTAACGCACGAATTTGCAACCGTATTTGGCAACGAGTGTAAAACTAATGTATTTGCTTTAAATAACGAGCAAGCAAATGATTATTTTCAAGGTAAAGATATACGCTTAGCTGAAGCAACTCAAACAATAGGTGAAGTAGTATTAACCCTGTGTGGCTGCCCTATTGGGCTGGGGAAATGGCAAAAAAATAAGATCAAAAATTCACTACCCCGAGATCTAGTGCAAAATACGCAGTTAATAAGCTGGGGTTAAACTAAAGTACAAATTACGCATAATTAATCCAATCCTTTGTTATCAAATGTAACCAGATGGCAAAATTAGTTATGCTTTATTGAGTACCTTTACTATAGTTTTAAGTACTTTCTTCTTCTCCCTAACGAACCAGAAAGTTTTTAGTTAACGCTAGACTCAATTTAGAGTCACTTTATAGCCCAGAGGTTTTTATAAGCCTTTGGGCGTTTTTATTTGCAGCTTCTTCTATAGACAGTACTATTTCTTACTTTTTCAAACGCCTTACCAAGAGTGCTCATCTACAATTGACTTGTAGATGAGCAACTTACTGTTCTTCTAAATCAAACTCAGTTAAATGCCCTTCACCGTGTATAAGTTGGTAGCGGGCTAAATTTCCTTGCTCTAGTGTTATTAAACTAATAGCGGAGTCGCTTACTAAGTATTTTTGCCCTTCGCCTATGGTTTGATGCTTATCTACTTCCATATGCCAACGTTTAGTAAAAAAGTTTAAGGGACTTTTTGGGCCGTATAGAATTGAATCTAGTTTATCGAGTATGTTTATTAATTTACGCGGGAACTCGTTTTTAATACCGCTGGCGGTAAGTTGCCAAATTCGATTGGGGTGATCGCCAAAACGCTTTTGCACCGAAAAGCAAAATGAGTAATGTACGTCTCCCGATAAAATAAGCGTTTCGTTTGGGGTGTCGGTGCGTCTAAATGTATCGAGTAGCTTTTTGGCTGAGCCTTCGTGCGCCATCCAGTTTTCTACATCTACCATAAGCGGTTGGCCACATATGTTAAACATGGCTTGAATGGCTTCTATCGATTTAACACCAAACACAGGGGCTGGCGATACAATAATAACTTGGTCGTGGCTTAATAGGCTTTCTTCAAGCTCAGTGAGACGTTCCCAATCAAGTAGACCTGAGGGCTCGTTAAAGTTTTGCTCATTTCGCCAGCGGTGCGTACGCGTATCTAGCACCACTACTTTGGGTATTGTAGTAAGTTCGTAATGCCAAAAACTAAAATCGTTTAGTGGTTTATCAAATGCTTTAAACTGCCATAAATTATTAGCAGTACGGCTTTGCTTAAAAGGTGTAAGTAGCTCGCCTGTTTTATTTAGTGCATCGTTCCCCATTCCCTGAAAAAGCCAATAACTAATTAAGCCGTTATTAATAATTCGTTTACTACTTGGGTTTTCATTTATAGCTTGCTCCCACCCAGCGGTGAGGTTCCAATCATCGGTTACATCGTGATCGTCAAACATCATTAGCGTAGATACATTGGCAAACAATCGCTCTACTTCACTTAAGCCTTTTGCATAATCAATCAGTGCTGTTTTTTCAGCGTCAAAAATAGTTTTGTTTTGCTTGTTTTGACCTGAATACGTTGTGTTTTGTATATCAACGCATTGCCAAGCAGCAGCACTAAAATTTAATAAATAAAGTGCAATGTATTCTTCAAAATGGATAAGGTGATTGTAGGCTTTTACGCTTGAAAAATGAGGTTCGTCTTTTTTTAGCCAGTAACCAACACCTAACTTTGAGCGTTTCTGCCAAGGCGTTTTTGGTAATAACAAATGGCGATTATAAAGTTGCTCATTTATATCGCCCGGTAGCTCAATGGCAAGTGGTTGCTCTTTATAGATACCTAACGCTTTAATTAACTGATGAATAGCTAATAACATGGGCCCTGCTACGTCATCGGCATAAACCTGGTCACCGCTCAGTAATAGCAACTGTGCGCCTTGATTATTATTACCGCGCTGAGTATTTTGCCAGTGGCTTGCAGACACTAAGCTGTCTTTTGCTGGATGATGTGCATTACGGCACGAGCCATGCAAAATATCACTCAGTTTATTGGGAATTACAAATGCAGGCGCTGTTTGATTGCTATAGCACCACGGCGATAAATCGACTGCTATATCATCAATTACAAGCTCATAGCTTAATAAGCTATCGACAGGGAGTTTGTTATTTATTGGCTTTATAATGACGAAATGCAGGTATAAATGCTCCCCTAAAGAAACAGTGTGTTGATCGCTATAACACTCAACATTTAATAAGTTTATTTGGCAGTTTGCAGGCCTGGAGGTAGCAAACTGAATGCAGACTCCAGTTTGCTCTGCACGGCGCACCATTGGCCCCATTAGTAAAATAGGAAGGTTTGCCGTGTGAGTAATCATGTATTTAGCCTTTAGCTGCTAATTTAAATAAAGAATAAAAGTTCTCGGTAGTCGCTTTAGCAAGTTCATTAAAGCTAATGCCTTTAAGTTCGCTAATGTAATAAGCAACATCTTCTACGTACGCTGGCTGATTTGTTTGCCCACGATGCGGTACCGGCGCTAAATAAGGCGAGTCGGTTTCTATTAATAATCTATCTAGCGGTATTTGTTTTACTACTTCTTTTAATTCAATAGCATTTTTAAAGGTAACAATACCCGATATAGAAATATAAAAGCCCATGTCTATGGCTTTTTTTGCCATATCCCAGTCTTCAGTAAAGCAATGTAGTACACCACCGCAGTTTTCGGCTTTGTGCTCACGCATTAAGTTAATCGTGTCGGCGCGGGCATCACGAGTATGAATAATTAACGGCTTTTGTAATTCGTTAGCCACTTCAATATGCCCAACAAAGCTTGCTTGCTGCACTGCATGAGTATCTTTTGAATAGTAGTAATCAAGACCCGTTTCGCCAATGGCAACAACTTTTTCGTGTGAGGCTAAGTCGGTTAGTTGCTGTTTATTAAGGGCGTCTTTTTGATCAAGTGGATGTACACCGCATGAGGCTGATACATCGTCGTAATGCTTAATTTTATCAAGCATGCTTGGAAACTGATCAAGCGTTACACTTACACATAAAAAATGCTCTATTTGCTTTGCACGCGCTTTATCAAGAACTTGGTCAAGGTTTAAGTCTAATTTATCAAAATCAAGACGGTCTAAATGGCAATGAGAATCTACAATCACTATGAGGCCTGTATTATGTTCAGGGTTTAAATTTGTCCTTTTAATTTATTATGTTAGCAATTAAAAGAACCCAATATAGGGCGCGTTAATCTCAATGAAAAACCGACCCTATAACTACATGGTATATGTTTGATCGCCTGAGTTTAACATAGTCCCAAGGAGCTTTTCGATTTTAGCGTTTAGGTTTGTTTTATCGTCTAAAAAGCTAATACCAATACCTGGAGGGTTAGAGCTTTGTGCTCCTTGTGGCGTGATCCACGACACTTTACCTGTTACTACATCATCTTCTAAGGCATCGGGCAAGGTAACTCTAAGCGCTAATGAATGCCCTGCTTCGTAACGCATATTAGTACGTACAAATAAGCCACCTTTTTTTAAGTAAGGCATATAGCAACGGTATAACTCGTCTAAATCGTCTATGTCTACTAGTAATTCTTGCATGATTAATCCTTTTAAGAATTTCGCAATGTGTTTGCTAATCGTGATACAGCAAGCGGTAAATTAAGGCCAAGTACTTGTGTGTTATTTTGTAAAAACTCGCCTAATGCATTTTGCGCACTTTGATAAGCGTCAAAACTCATGCCTTGCAGTAATTGCTGCTTTAGTTGCACGCTTAAAAACAAAGTAAATATACGAACAAGTTCAGGCTGTTTATTTATTATATCGACTAACGCTTTAAAATTATGACTTTGTTTAAACTCAGTTGCAAACTTATACAGTGTATCAATATTTTTTAGCTGGTCTTGCTGTTGCCAATGCTTTACTTGCAGCGGTTGGTTATAAAAAAGTGCTAACCAACTATAGTTAGGAATATCTAATGTCTCTAGCCATTGCTGAGCAAGTGCTGTATTAGTTATTTTTACGTCACTTTTAGCGCATCGACTTAAAATAGTTGCAGGGAGCTGCTGTGGTTGGCTTGTGGTTAATATTAAAAAGCGGCTATTAGTTGGCTCTTCAAGCGTTTTTAATAATGCGTTAGCTGCTGCTGTGGTCATTTTTTCGCAATTTTCGATTATCGCGACTTTATTGCCATTTTGCGCTGCAGAGTGATTCATAAAATCACTAATACCACGAATATCATCTACACCAATACTTTGCCCATCAACTTGCGTTAAACGTTTGTCGGGGTGAGTGCCAGCCTGGGTAAGTAAACAGCCTTTACACTGTCCGCAAGATTTTAGCATACTGTTTTGCTCAGCTACCTGCTTAGCTATATTTTGACATAACAAAGCATTCCCAAGCTCATCACTTAACTCAAACTTACCTACGCCAACAGGCCCACAAAATAATTGCGCATGATGAAAACGCTCTGCGCGATAACTTTTCGCTAAACGTGCTTGAGTATCATGTAGCCAAGGCAATGGCATATTATTTTAGGCCTTCAAAAAATGAGTGCAGTACATTGGTAATATCGCGATGTACTTTATCAATACTTTGGTTTGCATCAACGGTTTTAATTGTATTGTCGTCATTAGCAAGTTCAACATAACGCATACGTGTACGCTGAAAAAACTCAATGGCTTCTTGTTCAATACGGTCAAGCTCGCCACGCCCTTTTGCACGTTCAAGGCCTATTACTGGGTCAATATCAAGGTAAATAGTTAAATCTGGCTTTAAGCCTTTTAACACCATTGACGAAAGTGAAGCTAATGTATTTGAGCTAATGCCACGCCCGCCACCTTGATACGCCTGAGACGATAAATCATGACGATCGGCAAGTACCCATTGGCCTTTATCAAGCGCTGGGGTAATAACATTGTGCATCAGCTGCGAGCGAGCTGCGTACATAATAAGCAACTCCGTTTCAAAGGCAATCTCTTCTTCATGCTCCGCTTTTACAAGCGTACGAAGCGATTCAGCCAATGGCGTGCCGCCAGGTTCGCGGACGTTAATGAAGTCTATTTTTTGTTTGTTCAAAAAGTCTTGGCATAACGAAATAGCGGTTGATTTACCGGATCCTTCTAGCCCTTCTATTACTATAAATTTTGGTTTCATAAAATATTAATTCTTTTTATTTAATATATACGTTTTAACTGCTGCGTTATGCTGCTTTAACGTGGTTGAAAATTGGTGGCTACCATCGCCTTTTGATACAAAGTAAACATATTCACTTTGCGGCGGATTAACTGCAGCTAAAATAGCGGCTTTTGATGGCATTGCAATCGGTGTTGGCGGTAAACCATTAATACGATACGTATTGTAAGGCGTATAATCGCGCAAATCTTTACGTTTAATATCACCATCAAAGTCAGCGCCTAGCCCGTATATTACGGTTGGATCGGTTTGCAGGCGCATATTAGTGTTTAATCGATTAACAAACGCTGATGCAATTAACGGACGCTCACTGGCAAGGCCTGTTTCTTTTTCAATAATTGAAGCCATTATTAGTGCTTCGTATGCTGTTTTATAGGGTAGATTAGCACCGCGCTGCTGCCAAGCATCATCTAACGTTTGCTGCATTTTTTGTGCTGCACGTTTTAATACACTGCTTGCAGTATCGTTATTATGATAATGGTAAGTGTCGGGGAACAACCAGCCTTCTAAGTGCGTGTCATTACCCAGTATTTGAGTACTTAGTTCGTCAGTTTTTAAATCGTTTTGTAAATTATCAGCTTTTTTAATAGCACTTAGCACTTCACGTAAGTTTTGCCCTTCAATTATGGTAAAACTAAAACTAATTTGCTGACCTTGGTTAATTTTTTTTACGTTGTTAATAACGCTATCGGCTGTTAGCTCGTAAAGCCCCGCTTTTAAGTCGGTAAGTGTGGGATCTAATTTGGCAATTACCTGATAACGCCAACAACTTTCTACCCAGTTATTAGCTTGCCATTGTTGGCATAACTTATTAAAGCCAGTGCCATGCTTAACTTCAAATTGTGTGTTTTGTGCTACCTTTAACGGGCTATTTATTGTTGCTTGTAATTGCTGATAACCAACAGCAGTGGTTATAACAGCTAAAAAAAGTACCGATAAAATAACTTTTAACACTCAGCCTCCTTGGCTAATAATTTAGTTAGTAATGCGTGGCTTTCGTCTGTATTAAATACCTGTTGCTCAATACGTTTTACAGGTGCTGCTCCCATTAAGCTATTGCACACAAATACGGCGTCTGCTTGGGTTAAGTCTTCTACTTTCACGCGTTTAAATTCAACAGGCAATTTATCACATAACGATTGTAGATAAACGCCCTTTATTCCGCACTCATCAAGCAATGGCGTAAACATACGCTTATTTTTAATCGCAAAAATATTAGCTGCTGAAGCTTCAATTACATTGTTATTGTAATCAAGCACTAACACATCGTCGCAGTTTTGCGTTTGCATTGCTTTTTTAACTAGTACTTGCTCAAGCCGGTTTAGTGTTTTAAGGCCCGCTAAATAAGGCTGTGCTGCTAATTTAATTGGGCTTATTTCTAGGTTTACACCCTTTTTAACAAGCGCTTCGTAATTACTAGGGTAATCTAATATGCTCAATAAAATAGTAATATTACACTCACTTGGCAGCCCATAACCACGTCCGCCTTCGCCTCGCGTTACAAGTATTTTAAGCACGTTCAATGGTGAAGCGTTTATATGCAAAGTAATTTGATTTTCAAGGCTATTAAAATCTAGCTCAGGAAAACCTAGGCGCTGTGCGCATTCAATCAAACGCGCTTTATGATGAGCCCAATACTGTACTTGCCCATTAACAACTTTAGCCGTTGTAAAAAAGCCGTCACCGTAATTTAAGCCTCTGTCACGCGTACTTAAAGTGCTGTTTTGATCTACTGCTATTATTGTTTGCATTTTATTTGGCATATAAAAAAAGCCCAGTTAAACAACTGAGCTCTTATAATTTGATTCGTTGTTAAAAAAGATTATACCTTTTTAAATAGCAACGAGCCATTAGTACCACCAAAACCGAACGAGTTACACAGTGCAAAGTCTAACTTTGCATCACGTGCAGTGTGAGCAATATAATCTAAGTCACACCCTTCGTCTGGGTTATCAAGGTTGATAGTTGGCGACACTTTTTGATCTGTCAGTGATAAAATCGAAATAATCGATTCAACCGAGCCTGCAGCACCTAACAAGTGACCCATCATCGATTTAGACGAGCCTACCATTACATCTTTGGCTGCATTACCAAAAATAGACTTAACAGCGGCTGTTTCTGCTTTATCGCCTGCATTTGTAGATGTACCGTGTGCGTTAATGTAACCAATTTGCTCAGCGTTTACTTGCGCATCGTTTAGTGCGTTTTGCATTGCAAGTGCAGCACCCGCTCCATCTTCTGGTGGTGATGTCATGTGGTACGCATCGCCACTCATACCAAAGCCTACAAGCTCAGCATAAATTTTAGCGCCACGCGCTTTAGCATGTTCGTACTCTTCAACTACAACAACACCTGCACCGTCAGAAAGCACAAAGCCATCGCGGTCTTTATCCCAAGGGCGAGAAGCCGCTTGTGGATCGTCATTGCGGGTTGAAAGTGCACGTGCAGCATTAAAGCCACCCATACCAATAGGCGTACAGGCTTTTTCTGCACCGCCAGCAACCATTGCATCTGCATCACCGTAGGCAATCATGCGCGCGGCATGGCCAATATTATGCAAACCAGTAGTACAGGCAGTTACAATTGAAATATTTGGACCACGAAGTCCATGCATCATTGATAAGTGACCTGAGATCATATTAATAATAGTAGACGGCACATAAAATGGCGATAACTTGCGCGGACCACTATTTAATAACTTAATGTGGTTTTCTTCGATAAGCGTTAAGCCACCAATACCAGAGCCCACAGCAACACCTATACGTGTTGCGTTTTGCTCAGTAATTTCAAGGCCTGAATCTTTAAAGGCTTGAACACCCGCTGCAATGCCGTACTGAATAAATAAGTCCATTTTTTTAGTATCTTTCGCTGACATATATGCTGTTGCATCAAAGTCATTTATTAAGCCAGCGAATTTAGTACCAAATTTTGATGTATCAAAGTGGGTTATTGTTTGAATGCCACTTTTGCCATCTAATAAGCCTTGCCAGGTTGATTGAACATCATTACCTAGCGGCGTCAACATTCCTAAGCCAGTTACGACGACTCGACGTTTAGCCACGGTTTGCCTCCAATAAGGGATATTTACAAGGGGATGATCATACCCAAGCTACCTCAAAGTGCTAGTCCCAAAAATAGATTAAAAACGCATAACACAATCAAAATTAATTTTTAGCTAAAATTGAGCATTGAGGCTTAAGTTTTGAATCACGAACTTTGAGGTGGTTTGGATATAAAAAATTAAAGGCAGCGGATGCTGCCTTTAACGTGCAATTAATTACTCAGCGTGTGCTGTTACGTAATCGATAGCAGTTTGTACTGTAGTGATCTTCTCAGCTTCTTCATCTGGGATCTCAGTATCAAACTCTTCTTCAAGAGCCATTACTAGTTCAACAGTATCAAGAGAGTCTGCACCTAGGTCATCTACGAAAGAAGATTCATTTTTAACTTCTTCTTCTTTAACACCTAGTTGTTCAATGATAATTTTCTTTACGCGTTCTTGGATATCGCTCATTCTTCTTTCCTTTATTAAAAACGCCGATGCGTTATTTTCAGATTGCCGCGTAGTTTACGCGGCATAATTCTCTGATTCAATGATTTGACCATAAATAATTGTCTGGTCAAACCTCTGAGTGTGTGTTTTGTCTTTTATCGCTTATTTTCGCAGCGATTTCAAGTATGTTTAAAGCAAGTTCACAAATAATTCAATGTTTTTGAGGTAACTTACTTAACTTTATTAAGTAACGATGTGGGTACAATGGTTGTTAAACCATGTACATCGCGCCATTTACATGCAAAGTTTCACCTGATACATACGCAGCCGCGTCAGATGCTAAATAACATACCGCAGCTGCAATTTCGTCTGGTTGGCCTAAACGCCCTGCTGGAACATTTGCAAGTGTTGCTGCTTTTTGCTCATCAGTTAAATCATCAGTCATATCGGTTTGAATAAAACCAGGTGCCACTACGTTTACTGTAATACCACGTGATGCCACTTCGCGTGCAAGTGACTTAGAAAAACCAATGACGCCTGCTTTAGCCGCTGCATAATTAGCTTGCCCTGCATTACCCATAGTGCCCACTACTGAGCCAATATTGATAATACGGCCTTTCTTTTTCTTCATCATTGGACGAAGTACTGCTTTAGATAAACGGAAAATCGAGCTTAAGTTAGTGTCGATTATATCGTCCCACTCAGTCTCTTTCATACGCATTAATAGGTTATCACGTGTGATACCTGCGTTATTAACAAGTACGTCAATATCGCCAAAATCAGCTTTTATTGCGGCAAGTGTCGCTTCAATAGATGCAGGATCCGTTACATTTAATGCATAACCTTTACCATTGTCTCCTAGGTACTCGCTGATTTTAGCAGCGCCTGACTCGCTTGTAGCAGTGCCTGCAACTTTTGCACCTTGCGCAACTAATGTTGTTGCAATTGCTTTACCAATACCACGGCTAGCGCCAGTAATTAGGACAATTTTGCCCTCTAAAGAAAATAAATTAGACATTTTATATACTCTTATTTAGCTGCAGCGATTGAAGCGGCATCGTTTACTGAGCCACAAACCATTGCTTTATCAATTCGTTTAGCAAGTCCTGTTAATACTTTACCAGGACCAAATTCGTAGCTTTGCGTTACATCTTGTGCAACCAAGGCTTGTACTGTTTCTGTCCAGCGAACTGGGCTGTATAGTTGACGTACTAGTGCATCTTTAATTGCATCAGCGGTCGATTCAGCTTTTACATCAACATTATTAATTACATCACACTTAGGTGTATTAAATGTTAAAGCGGCCAAGTCTACCGCTAGCTTATCAGCAGCTGGCTTCATTAATTCACAATGTGAAGGTACGCTAACCGAAAGTGGTAATGCGCGTTTAGCACCAGCATCTTTACATGCTTGTGATGCTCTATCTACTGCCGCTTTATGCCCTGCAATAACAACTTGACCAGGAGAATTGTAGTTAACTGGAGATACAACCTCACCTTGCGCTGAGGCAGCACATGCCGCTTTTATTTCTTCATCGCCTAAGCCAATAATCGCAGCCATTGAACCCACGCCTGCTGGCACGGCTTCTTGCATGTATAAACCACGGTTTTCAACAAGCTTAACAGCTTCGCTCAAGCTTAGTACGTCGCTACATACTAGTGCTGAATATTCACCTAAGCTGTGACCGGCCATAACAACGTCTGCATCAGGGTTTGCTGCAAGCCAATCACGGTAAATAGCAACACTTGCAGTTAATAATGCAGGTTGTGTACGATGAGTTTGATTTAATTTTTCTTCTGGGCCATTAAGAACTAGCTCTGCTAAGTCGTAACCCAGTGCATCTGATGCTTCTGCAAATGTTGCTTTAACAATGTCAGAACTCTCTAGTAGCTCTTGTAACATACCAACGGTTTGCGAGCCTTGACCTGGGAATAGAAGTGCAATTTTTTGTGCCATACTTTGCTCTTTTTAATTAAACAAATAAATAATGAAATACACGGCACATCAATTATTGATTAACCGCCGTGTCTTTAGAATGTGTTTTTTCGAAAATAGCGGCTATTTTATCAGGAAGTTGACGTTCAACCTCTTTTACCGCTTCATCAATTGCTGCTTGAAATGCTTTAGCTGACGCATTTCCATGACTTTTAACGACAATACCGCGCAATCCTACCAGAGAAGCACCGTTATACTGGTCGGGGTTCACCCTTTTATAGAGTTTTTTTATTATTGGACGCAATATAAACGCCATACATTTATACAAAAGGTGCTTTTCGAGCGCAGCTGTAAACTTATTCATAATAAGCTTGGCAATGCCTTCGCATGTTTTAAGCGCCACGTTACCCACAAACCCTTCGCATACAATAACATCAGCCTTGCCAGAAAAAATATCACTTCCTTCGCTATAACCAATGTAATTAATATGTGGGCTTTGCTGCATTAATTGTGCAGCCTGTTTAATATCATCGTGGCCTTTAATGTCCTCAGCGCCAATATTTAATAAGCTAACGCGAGGGTTATCGCAGCCAAGTGCTTGGCCAGCAACTACAGAGCCCATAATCCCAAACTGATACAGCATTTGCGCATCGCAGTGCACATTAGCACCTAAGTCGAGTAAATATACTGGGTTTTGGCTTTCTGTAGGAACAGATGAAATGAGTGCGGCACGTTTAACACCTGGCAGCATTTTTAATACGTAGTGAGCCATAAAAAATAAAGCGCCGGTATTACCTGAGCTAACACACGCTTGTGCTTCGCCCGATTTAACTAAATCAAGGGCAACACGCATAGATGAATCTTTTTTTGAACGTACAGCAATTGCAGGTTCGCAGGCGTTAGTGACTATTTCACTACAGTGACGAATGATGAGTCTTGGATGAGATAAAGAATCGAGGGATTCGAGTTCTTTAGATATAACGTCTTCATTGCCACATAAAATGAGACTTAAATTGGCATGAGCGTTTACCGCATGAACGGCAGCAGGAATAGATGAACGGGGGCCGTAATCGCCCCCCATCATATCTAACGCTATGGTTAGATCTTTCAGCATATAAGTAATCTCTTATTTAGAAATTACTTGAACGCCTTTGTAGTAACCATCTGCAGTCACATGGTGACGACGATGAGTCTCACCAGATGTTTGATCTACAGTTAAAGTTGGACCACTGATCGCATCGTGTGAACGGCGCATGCCGCGTCTTGCACGAGACTTTTTGCTTTTTTGTACAGCCATAGTCTTCTCCTAAGAATCTTTCTTAAGTTGTTTCAAAATATCAAATGGATTAGGTTTATCATCTTCCGCCTTTAATACACCAAAGCTGGCAGGCTTTGCTGAATAACTGCATGAAGCTTCGTTGTGGGTAGCCACTAATGGAATTGCTAAAATTAGTTCGTCTTCAATTAAATCAAAAACGTTAACTTCACCATTTTCATCAAGTGCTACTTCGTCGTAGTCTTCAGGAAAAATATCTAACTCTGTATCTTCACCTACTGGTGAATATGCAAAGTCTTGAACCAAATCCAACCCTAAATCACCATTACAACGTTGACAAATGACAGTAACATGTGTGGACAAATTGCCTCTAATCACAGCGAAACCTTGATCATCGTTTTTGCAATGTATTTTTACCGCTATTTCACCTACTTCTTCCTGCACAACTTTCTCTAAACGAGTAAGTTTTTCAAGCGGTACAATTCCGTCATACTTTAAACGGTGCTGCGCTGCTTTGCCTGGATGAAGAGTGATGGGAATTTTCACCTTTTGCATAGGGGCTGCATCATATAGATAGTTAGTTTGTTAGTCAAAGTAAAAAACCATTTTTACTTGGTTTTTAACGTGTTTTACTCTCGGATCTGATTTATCCTAACTCAATCTGAATTATCGTAGGAAAACAGTCCATGAAGCTTCCACTCATTTTAGCGTCAAGCTCGCCTTTTAGGCAGTCTTTATTACAAAAATTTAATTTACCCTTTGATACGTTTTCACCCGACGTTGACGAATCAGCACTTGAATGCGAAACACCTACTGAACTGGTTAAGCGTTTAAGTGAGTTAAAAGCCTCAGCAGCTAATAAACACTTTAAAAAAGGGTTAGCAATTGGATCAGACCAAGTCGCTGTGTTTAACAATCAAATTTTAGGTAAACCGCACAATAAACAAAATGCTCTAAAACAACTAAATTTATTTAGCGGTAATACTGTAACATTTTTAACTGGGCTTTGTGTTTACGATATTGTAACTGGAACAAAAAAAACCTGCGTAGAACCTTTTAATGTGACGTTTAAAACACTCAGTGATGTACAAATTAGTGCTTATTGCGACGCAGAGCAGCCTTATAACTGTGCTGGCAGCTTTAAAAGTGAAGGGTTAGGTATCTGTTTATTTGAAAAACTAAGCGGAGACGATCCTAATAGCTTAATTGGATTACCATTAATTAAACTCAGCCAATTACTGGCTGAGTTTGGTATTGATGTGCTTACCGCTCAAAACAAGTTCTAGTTAAATAAATTAGCCAAGCAAAACCTGTTGCAATTGCAGATAATTATCTACCGTTGCAACAGGGCTAAGCTTATTTAGCTGCTGTGCGTTATGTACACCCATTGTTACGCCAATTCTATCCATGCCTGCAGTTTTTGCCATTGTCATGTCTATTTGAGTGTCACCAATCATTACAGCGTCTTGAGCGCTTATGCCAAGTTCTTCAAGTAATTGATGCAGCATATTTGGAGAGGGCTTAGACAGTGCGTCGTCGCTTGTACGTGTTGCACTAAAAAAATGTCTAAGTTGACTTTGATCAAGCAAACGCTCTAATCCATCTCGACCTTTACCTGTTGCAACCGCTAAAACAATGCCCTGCTCTTTTAAGGCACCTAAAACGCTAACAGCATTATCAAATACAGGAGTTGGCGTGGTATCAACACTATATTGGTGTTTATACCCTTTAATTAGGGCTTGATGCTGCGCGACATTATCGGGAAATAAAACATCAATTGCTTTTTCAAGCGACATACCAATGATATTTTTAATTGCTAAATCACTTGGCGCCACTAAATTAAGTGACTCAGCACTACTACGAATACAGTTAACTATTTTAGTTACTGAATCCATAACGGTGCCATCCCAATCAAAAATGACGAGCTTATATTTTTTAATCGGCGTCACTGCAATCACTGTTTTGCGTCTCGTAATTTTAGTAATGTATTTTTAAGCGTTTTATCAAGGGGCGCTTCAATACGCATCGTTGTTTCGTTTTTAGGATGATAAAAACTTAAATCGTGTGCATGTAAGAATAAACGGTTTAACCCAACTTTACGCATAGATTCATCAAACCCCTGGTCACCGTATTTATCATCGCACGCAATAGGATGACCTTTACATTGCGTATGAACACGAATTTGGTGCGTGCGTCCTGTAACAGGAGATGCTTGTACAAGTGAGCAATCGTTAAAACGTTCAAGTACTTTAAAACGCGTATGCGAAGGCTTGCCCTCAGTGTTATCTACACGTACTACGCGTTCACCCGATTTAAGTGTATTTTTACGCAGCCCTTCGGTAACGTTTTTAGTTTTAGAGTCCCACTGCCCTTCTACAAGTGCCCAATAGTTTTTTTCCATGGTTTTTTCACGAAGTTGTTCATGCAATGCGGTTAACACCGAACGGCGCTTCGCTATAAGTAAACAGCCCGATGTATCACGGTCAAGCCTATGAACTAGCTCAAGGCTGCGCTCTTCTGGGCGAAGCGCGCGCAATGCTTCAATTAAACCATAACTTAAACCACTGCCACCATGAACAGCCATACCTGAAGGTTTATTTATGACAATAAGGTATTTATCTTCAAATAAAATATCGTCTTCTAGGCGAGTTACTTTGTCTAACTTTGATGGTACAAACTCTTCACGCTCAGCAACTCTGATAGGTGCAATACGCAGTACATCGTCAAGCTGTAGTTTATATACAGGCTTAATACGCTTTTTATTGACGCGTACCTCACCTTTACGCAAAAGTTTATAAATAGCGCTTTTAGGCACCCCTTTTAAATGGGTAATAAGAAAGTTATCAATACGTTGACCTAAATGGTCTTCATTGATCGTGACATAAGTTACTTGTAAGTCGTTTTTTTCTGACATTGCCTAATCACTAATTTAAGTAAAATAATTTAGTTGCTAACACTGTAATAATAGTGGGATAATCAGCAGCGCAAATATTTAGTATTTGCAAATAACAACGGTGCTTTTTAACACATTAAAACATTCGTGATGCACATTCTGGGTAGCCGATCATACAGATCCGAGTTAAGTTTTCCAAAGCTTTTATGCCTCCTCAGTTAACACGTGCGATCAATTAACGGCAATGCGCGTAATATATTGCTGGTTAAGTTTGAACATGAAGCGATTTTTAATGTGCTAGAGAAAGCAATGAACAGATAATTTGTCTGATAGTGACGACGTAAAAAACGTCGTTCAGCACTAGCTCAATTATTGTAGTACCGTACAGCAGCTTATTTAGAATTAAAAAAATCTAATAAATAAGCGTTCATTAACATCGGCAGCGATTTTTGCTCTTAAAACGGATATTAGCGATACATCAGTATGTATTGCTCACCAACTTAATGAGCCCTACGCGCCTAATATGAATGATATTTAGTAAGATTAATATGACAGGCCGACTTCTGGGTAAAACTTGTAAACGTAGCTGAAAAGCCGACAGTTTTAGCACCATTAAGAATTTAATAGCGGTAATAATCGCTATTGTTTGCCAGCATTTAAAATACTGCATACGAGATACAGAGCCGTTCCGTTAAAGACCCAGTCGTGAGGCTGCACATTCTAAAAATAGGGACAACTGAACAGGCGAGAAAAACATCGTCATGTCAGCGACATAAATAAGTAGAGTAACAATATGAAACGTATGCTAATCAATGCAACGCAGCAAGAAGAAATGCGCGTAGCACTGGTTGATGGCCAGCGCCTTTATGATTTAGATATCGAAAGCCCAGGTCACGAACAGAAAAAAGCCAATATTTATAAAGGCAAAATCACTCGCATTGAACCATCTCTTGAAGCAGCATTTGTTGATTACGGTGCTGACCGCCATGGTTTCCTTCCTTTAAAAGAAATTGCACGTACTTACTTCCCTGCAGGTTACACTTTTCATGGTCGCCCTAACATTCGCGACGTAATAAAAGAAGGTCAAGAAGTAATAGTACAAGTTGATAAAGAAGAACGCGGCCAAAAAGGCGCAGCGTTAACTACTTTTATCAGCGTTGCTGGTAGCTATTTAGTTCTTATGCCTAATAACCCTCGTGCTGGCGGTATTTCTCGTCGTATTGAAGGTGATGAGCGAACTGAACTTAAAGAAGCATTAGGTCGTTTAGAACTACCTAAAGGTATGGGCTTAATTGTTCGTACAGCGGGTGTTGGCAAGTCATTTGAAGAACTTAACTACGATTTAAAAGCACTATTAGTACACTGGGATGCAATTAAACAAGCAGCCGATAGTGCTAAAGCACCGTTTTTGATTCACCAAGAAAGCAACGTGATTTTCCGTGCAATACGTGATTATTTACGTCGTGACATTGGCGAAATTTTAATTGATAAACCACGTGTTTTTGAAGAAGCTAAAGCGCACATTGAGCGTTTTCGTCCTGACTTTATGAGCCGTGTTAAGCTTTATCAAGGTGACACGCCTTTATTTACACATTACCAAATTGAAAGCCAAATTGAGTCTGCATTCCAGCGTGAAGTACGTCTTCCTTCTGGTGGTTCAATTGTAATTGACCCTACTGAAGCACTGACATCTATTGATATCAACTCGTCTAAGGCAACTAAAGGCGGCGATATTGAAGAGACAGCACTTAATACAAACTTAGAAGCGGCCGATGAAATTGCACGTCAATTACGTCTTCGTGACCTAGGTGGTTTAATTGTAATCGACTTTATTGATATGACTCCTCCACGCCATCAACGTGAAGTAGAGAATCGTTTAAAAGATGCAGCGCGCCCAGATCGTGCTCGTGTTCAAATTGGTAAAATCTCACGCTTTGGTTTACTTGAAATGTCGCGCCAGCGTTTGCGCCCTTCATTAGGTGAAGCAAGCCAAGGCCCATGTCCACGTTGTAGTGGCCAAGGTACTATTCGTTCAAACGAATCAATAGCACTTTCAATTCTTCGCTTAATTGAAGAAGAAGCAATTAAAGACAATACAGCACAAGTAAATGCACAAGTGCCTGTTGCTGTTGCTGCTTATTTATTAAATGAGCAACGTCGTAGTGTTCATCGCATTGAAAAACATCATAAATGTGACGTAGTGATTATTCCAAATCAACATATGGAAACACCACATTATGAAGTTATGCGCTTACGTAAAGACGAAACACTTGAAACTGTAAGTTACGGACAAGTTGTTGCACCGGAGCCTGAAGTATTCGAGATGTCAAAATCTCCAAGTACGCCAGTCCGTGAAGAGCCGATGCTAAAAGGCGTGGTAATGCCTTCTACTCCTGCTCCACAAGCAGCGCCAGCTAAAGCCGTAGAGCCTGCTGCGGTAGCACAAACTAAAACTGAAGGTGGCTTACTAGCTGCTATTGGTAATTGGTTTAAGTCGTTATTTGCAAGTGAATCTGAAGAAGAGAAAAAAGAAGCTGTAGAAAAAGAGCAGCAAGAAACGCGCAACAATGCGCGTCGTGGTAACGATAATCGTCGTCGTAATAACAATCAACGTCGTCGTAATAATAACCCACGCACTAACAAGCCGCGCAATGAGCGTTCAGCCGCTGAAGAGGAAGCTAAAACTGACTCAGCAGCAAGCACCGAGACTCAAGAGAGAAGCGAGAACCGCAACAAGCGCCGTCGTAATCCTAACTCTCGTAAGCGCCCAGAGCATAAAAACCAAGATAAAGATCAAGTTAAAACTGAAGCCCCTGCAAAGGCGGAAGTAGAAACTGATTCTAAGCCAGCACAAGCTGCAGAGCCTAAAGAGCAGAAGCCTAAAGTTCGCCGTCAACGTCGTAACATACGTAAAAAAGTACGTCTGCAAGATGAAAAAGCTGAGCAAGCTAACTCAACAGAGCAAGCACCTGAGCAAACGGCTGTTACTGAAACTCAACAAGTTCAAGAGCAAGCTCCTGCTGTAGAAAAGCAAAAGCAAACTCCGGCAGAAAAAACAGCTCACATTAAAGAAGAGAAAGTTGATGTTGTTGATTCTAACGATGAAACAGCAACTACTGAAGACGAACAAGAGCAAACACGTACACGTTCACGTCGTTCTCCTCGTCATCTTCGTGCATCTGGTCAACGTCGTCGTCGCCCTGAAGGTGAAGCAGAAGTTAAATCTGATGAAGCACCTGCATTTATTCCAGTTGCTGATCAAGCTGCTGCAGAATACGAAGCAGAACTTAAAGCTAAATCAGAAGAAACACCGGTAGATGCGTCGCAACAAGTTGAGCAAGCAGTTGCGGTTGAAGACTTAGCAAAGGTGGAAGCTGTAGAAGAGCCAGTAAAAGCTAAAGAACCGGCTAAAGCTGAAACGCCAGTAGCCACTGAAGAGCCAGTTAAAGTTGAAACACCAGTAGCAACTGAAGAGCCTGCTAAAGCTGAAACGCCAGTAGCAACTG